>NZ_KV793650.1:0-2101 GCF_001808485.1 Nosocomiicoccus sp. HMSC09A07 | reverse complement strand
AAAGCCCTATGATCCATTTAGGATCGTAGGGCTTACCTTTAGAGTTCATCTTTAAAATACTTTTTAAATTCTAAATATAAGTCAGTCATTAAACGTGCATCTTGTAAATGTTCATTGATTAATCTATCCATTACTTTTAGCATGGCTTTATCAGTATCATAGGCTTCACTAGTTTTCGCTACTTCTTCTAAATCTTTATAGGATTCATCTAAATAATGTGCAAGTAATCCACCAAATTTATAAAACTGTTCTAGTTCGTTATTGAAATGTAACTCATCAATAATTTCAGCTGGTTTTTGACCATAGTTGTAGAAAAAATCCATCAGCAACTTTTCATACGATTGTCCTGTTTCTCTATGTGCAGTATCTAAATGCTTCACTTGTTCATCAGTTAAGTTCAAAATGACCTTCATTATGATGTACTCCTTAATTATATATGTAAGTACAAGCACGATAGTTACCTTACTTGTACCTATTTTTGCTTATATTGTTTAATATTTATTTTGTCTTTTTAGGACTTCGACTTTGTCCTCAATGTTTTGTTCAAAATATCTATCAAAATCTTTTTTATCTCTTTCATTTAAAGATTCAACAATCGCATTTATCCCAGCTCTAATGACATCATCATTTGAATATTTTTCACCTGCATACAGTGTACGTAATGCTAGTATTTGTGAATGTAAATCGCCTGGTACTCTTACTGTTGAGTAACCTAATTTATCTAATTTAATTTGCTCATTCGCGAGTGGATTTTGATGTGAACGACCGTGATATTTTTCTTGTGTTCTATCTAGTAAACTCATTAAATTTCCTCCTCTATTGCTTTCTCATATCTCTCTAAAAATTCATCTGCAAGTAAGTCATATTGTTCAATCGCTTGTTTATCCCAATAATCTTCCTCTGATATACCAAATTCATCCCAGAATTTGACACGTTCCATCGAACGAATTATTTGTTCAAATACATATGAACCCCAATCTGCAGAAGCATCTTGTAACGTCATTTCATCTGTTTTGGTATTACGACTGAACATGACAGGGATAATACCAAGTACATCAAATTCTGTTTTATAAATATCTCTAAAATCAACCATGTGAAGTAAAAACTTATCTACTGCTCTATAGCTTCTTCTGTGTGTTTGCATGATAATTAAAGAATAATCACAAGCAAAAATAGCATTGTTTGAGAAATCTGAAATAGTTGGTGGTGTATCAATAAATATAAAATCATATTCTTCTTTAATCGGTTCTAAAAATTTATATAGTTCTTTCACTCGATCGTGAGCATCTTTATAACGATACTTATTATTTAAGTAATCAGATAATCCAATTAAATCAAAATCAGATGGAACAATACTAAGATTTTCGGATAGTTTTAAGATAGCGTTATTTACGCTCCCGTCTTTTAAACCATCAAAAATATTTACATATTTTTCATCATGTAATGCATTTGGCAATCTTTCATTGTCGAATGTACGAATTAACAACTCTGTAGCATCTGCTTGTGGGTCAAAATCGACAACTAAAACATTATATTTTTTCTTTTCGGCAAGTACATAGGCAAGACCACACAATGTAGATGTCTTACTAACTCCACCTTTAAAATTATTGATACTTATTATTCTTCCCATGGTAGACCTCCTTTTGTTAATTACGAATCTTAATAATTTAAATATATCATATATGATATATGTTATAAACATTATATCTTATACTTTATATTATATAACATATAAGTTATAAAATATAGTATATACCTAATAAATTATTAGGTATATACTACTTTTATTTAACTAAACCATTTTTCATTTTGTGCTACTTGTGACCAATCAATCAGTTCTTCTTCATCTAGGTGATACCAAGACCCGTAAGCGATTAAATCGCCATCTACAATTTTTTTCTTATCATAGTCATAAATTAACACATATTCTTTTGTAGATAATCCACATTTTTGTTCTACTATAATACTTGCATAAATGTCTGTAATATCTTTCATTTTTTTAATTGTGACTGTTCTATTTTGTGATACAAACTTTTTTCTTGAAATAACTTCTAACATTTCAATTACCCCTTTTTTCTACCACTCTTATTATTTTGAGTGT
>NZ_KV793649.1:0-1207 GCF_001808485.1 Nosocomiicoccus sp. HMSC09A07 | reverse complement strand
CGTGCTAGAGTAGGACGTCGCTAGGCAAACATTTATTTTAAAAAAGTATTGCATACATACAAGAAATATGTAATAATAATACTTGCGGAGAATTAGCTCAGCTGGGAGAGCACCTGCCTTACAAGCAGGGGGTCGGTGGTTCGAGCCCGCCATTCTCCACCATTTATGCCGGCCTAGCTCAATTGGTAGAGCAACTGACTTGTAATCAGTAGGTTGGGGGTTCAAGTCCTCTGGCCGGCACCATCTAGAGCCGTTAGCTCAGTCGGTAGAGCATCTGACTTTTAATCAGAGGGTCACAGGTTCGATTCCTGTACGGCTCACTCTTTAAGCGGGTATGGCGGAATTGGCAGACGCACTAGACTTAGGATCTAGCGCCTTCGGGCGTGGGGGTTCGACTCCCTTTACCCGCACCATAAAAGTTAAATATCGCGGAAGTAGTTCAGTGGTAGAACACCACCTTGCCAAGGTGGGGGTCGCGGGTTCGAATCCCGTCTTCCGCTCCATTAAATGGTTGCGCCGGGGTGGCGGAACAGGCAGACGCACAGGACTTAAAATCCTGCGGTAAGTGATTACCGTACCGGTTCGATTCCGGTCCTCGGCACCATTTTTAAGCGCCCATAGCTCAATTGGATAGAGCGTCTGACTACGGATCAGAAGGTTAGGGGTTCGACTCCTCTTGGGCGCGTATATAAAAGTGACGGGAATTAGCTCAGCTTGGTAGAGCACTTGGTTTGGGACCAAGGAGTCGTAGGTTCGAATCCTATATTCCCGATATAATGGGGGGTTAGCTCAGCTGGGAGAGCGCCTGCTTTGCACGCAGGAGGTCAGCGGTTCGATCCCGCTACTCTCCACCATTAGTTTTATATATAAGTTTGATGAGTATACCAGGCGGTGTAGCTCAGCTGGCTAGAGCGTTCGGTTCATACCCGAAAGGTCGGGGGTTCGATCCCCTCCACCGCCACTTAAAGTGGACCTTTAGCTCAGTTGGTTAGAGCAAACGGCTCATAACCGTTTGGTCGCAGGTTCGAGTCCTGCAAGGTCCATCGAATTTTAATTTAATATTATTATGGAGGAATACCCAAGCCTGGCTGAAGGGATCGGTCTTGAAAACCGACAGGGGCGTAACAGCTCGCGGGGGTTCGAATCCCTCTTCCTCCGTTTTCTTTTTATTATCGCGGGATGGAGCAGTTGGTAGCTCGTCGGGCTC
>NZ_KV793648.1:19549-37211 GCF_001808485.1 Nosocomiicoccus sp. HMSC09A07 | reverse complement strand
TGCATTAAAAGATGAAAAACTATTTAACGCAAATTGCTTTTACATTAAAGGACATCTCATTACGTTGACAATTAAAACAACTACACCAAAGAAATAAAAAACGACCGTGATTATTCACGGTCGTCTGTCATGTCTTCTACACTCGGACGGTGTTTTTTATATGAAAATAGTAACAGTGTAAATAGAATGAATAGTACTAACAATAATGCAAATATTAGGACGTAACTGAGTGGATTTTCTTGCGTAATTACGCTCGTAATTGAAAATATAATTCCACCAGTAAATAATGCACCTACAAATGCATAAATTATGACTTGCCAATTTTTCATCATAATACTAATTCCCCTCATTGTTCGTACGTTCACTGTAACATGACTACTACTTCATTTAACAGTCATTTTTGACTAATTCGTTACATTTCTACTCTTTCCATAAATGACTGATTGATTGGAATCGCTCGACGACTTCATCTAACTCTTCATCTGCAATTGCGAGTGATACACGAATTCGGTTTTCACCGAGTGATCCGAACGGGAATCCTGGGATGACCATAATCGACTGTTCTTCTAATAGATATTCAAAGAACGACTCACTATTAAAGCCTTTTGGTACTTCGACCCATCCAAACATACCACCGTCAATATCATTTAACGGGATACCGACTTCACGAAGTCCTGACACGAATTTGTCACGTCGACGTTTAAATATTTCGTTTTGTTTTAATAAGAATTCATCGGATTCGTTTAACGCCGTTGCAGCAGCTTCTTGTTGAACACCCCACATTCCTGCATGTGCAAACGACTGATATAAATTCAGCGCGCCGACCATATCTTTGTTACCGACCGCAAATCCTACTCGGAATCCAGACATGTTAAACGCTTTTGATAATGAGAAAAATTCCATCGACGTTTCAAAGTTTTTGTCACTTTCAAGAATGCTCGGTGGCTTTCCTTCAAATCCGAATGCAGCATACGCGAAATCGTTGATCAGCATAATGTCCGTATCTTTAAATCTTTCGACTGTTTCATCGAAAAACTCTTTTGTCGCAACTGCACCGACTGGGTTTGATGGATAGTTTAAAATGATTAAACGTGCGTTGTCTAATTCTTTATCATCTAAATTATCAAAGTCCGGTAAGAAATCATTTTCTTTTAGTAACGGTAAATCATATACTTCACCATTCGCTAGTTTTACTCCTGGTACATAATCGATATATCCAGGATTTGGCACGTATACCCCTTCTCCTGGCTCGATAAAGAGACTTGGGAAGTTAATGATTGCATTTTTTGAACCGTATAATAGTGCGATGTTTTCATCTTCTAACTCGACATCGTAATGTCTTTTATAAAAGTCTTTAACAGCTTGCATTAAGTTTTCGCGAACGTTAACACCTGCGTATTTGTGGTTTTGAATGTCGTCTATCGTTTCCTTCACGTTTTCTAGTACGTGATCTGGCGTACGACCATCCGGTACACCGATTGACATATTGAGTAATGGTTTGTCGCCCAGTTTAATCTTTTCTAGACGCTTACGTAGAGACATAAAGAAGTCTCCTTCTAACTGCATTAAACGTTTGTTTGCCATTTGTTAATCATCCTCCGGTTTGTCAAAACCTTTGAACTCCTCGTCGATTACTTTGTTGAATCCTTCCGATTGTACGGCTTTTATTAAATCTTCACGAATCTTATCTGATGCAAGGTCATCGTTAACGACGATTCTATTTCTAAAGTATTCTGACATATTTTCTAATATAAGTGCATCTTCTAACTTCATGTTACTCGCTAAAGCAAAGTTCCCTGGTACGAGTGATAAACCAATTTGATCCACACTTCTCGGAAGTTGCCCCGCATCTTGATAAACAAACTTGAGGTTCATCTTATTACTTATAATATCATTTTCTGTGATATCAAACATATCATAACCCTCTTTTAGTTCGATTAACCCCGAATCTTCTAACACCATAAATGCACGACTCATATTTACTGGGTCTGGTGGTAACGCAACTTCACTACCGTTTTCTATATCGTCTAACGACTTATATTTACCAGAATATAATCCCATCGGTGCAGTTGGCACTTGTATTAAATCAATTAAATTCTTATCGTTTTTCTCATTATAGTTATTCATAAACGTAATATTTTGAAACAGGTTTGCATCTATATCGCCATTCGCGAGTGCTGTATTCGGTTGAATCCAGTCAGAGTATTCAACGACTTTCACCGTATACCCCATCTCTTCTAATTCAGGTCGTATCGCTTTTTCGACCATATCTGTAAATGGTCCACTCGTCGCACCGATCGTAATGACTTCACCTTGTTTGTCGCTCAATAAATAAGATGAAATACCGATGACGACTAAACATCCTGCTAAAAATGTAATAATTCCACGCATAGTTTTACCCCTCTCTCTGACTTAAAAAGTCACCAATCCATTGAACGAGTTGTACGATAACGATTAATAATACGACAGTGATTAACATGACGAACGTATCGTATCTGTAATATCCGTAGCGGATTGCGAGGTCACCTATACCTCCACCACCGACAACTCCAGCTGTCGCACTAAATGCAATGATTGAAATAATCGTTAACGTTATCGCTTGAGTTAAACTTCGTTTTGATTCTGGTATTAACACGTCAAAAATAATCTGTGATAACGGTGCGCCTCCAGCGATACACGCTTCAATGACACCTTTATCGATACTATGAAAACTCGACTCTGCGAGTCTTGCAAATAATGGAATCGCTGCGATACTTAACGCAACTGACGCAAATACTGGTCCGTGTGACGCATTTACTAACCACGTAGCAAACGGCATAATCGCAACGATTAAAATGATAAACGGAAAACTACGAATCACGTTTACAATAAACCCGAGTATGACGTTTAGCGACTTCACTTTAAATAACTGACGTTCGCTCGTTATGAAAAGTAAAATTCCAAGTGGTAAACCGATTAATACCGCAAAGAAAATTGAAATAGACACCATTAATACCGTCTCTAAAAATGAGCGGTACAGTAGCGGTAGTATAATATCTAACTTATCCATAAATCTCAGCCCTCTCTAATCCGATTCTGTCATCGATATGTTTAAAAAATCTTCCGATTTCCGCTTCGTCACCACTCACTTGTAACATAAGTAAACCGAGTGGATCGCCGTTAATATATTCGATGCGACCGTTTAAAATACTAATGTTTAAATCAAATAGTTTATACAGCTGATTTAAATGGTTTTCTTCTGCTGTATCTTTTGCGAATTTTAACGTAATGATTCGGTTTTCGTTTGTTGTCTTAATATGTGGTGGCACTTGGAAGTTATAAATTTCTTGAACGAAACCTTTCGTCACTTCATGTGTCGGATTACTAAATATGTTATAAACATCGTCTACTTCAATGATTTCTCCGTTAGACATGACTCCAACGCGATGTGCAATTTCTTTTATGACTTCCATTTCATGCGTAATTAAAACAATCGTGAGACCGAGTGTTTTATTAATCTCTTTTAATAACTTTAAAATTTCTTTTGTAATCTCAGGGTCTAACGCACTCGTCGCTTCGTCACATAGTAAAACTTCTGGATCATTTGCAAGTGCACGTGCAATACCGACACGCTGTTTTTGTCCCCCACTTAAATTTTTAGGTAACGCATCTCTTTTATCTGAAAGTCCGACGAGTGTTAACAACTCATCCACTCGTGCGTCCATTCTTTCTTTCGGATATTTCGCTGCTTTTAAAACAAACTTAATGTTCTCAGCAACTGTTTTACTGTTAATTAAATTAAAATGCTGAAACACCATTCCGATCTTTTGACGTTTAACACGTAGTTTATCTTTAGAAAGTTTTGTTAAATTATCGTCACCGACAATGACGTCACCCGTTGTCGGCACTTCAAGTAAGTTAATGAGGCGTAGTAGCGTACTTTTACCTGCGCCACTAAAGCCGATTAGTCCAAAAATCTCACCTGAGCGAATCGATAAATCCGTCGTTTTAACCGCTTCAACAGACTTACCTTTCACATCGTAAGTCTTACTAACGCCCTTCAATTCAATATGACTCATGGAAACTCCTCCTCAAAATAAAAAACCATTTACTAAAATAAGCAAATGGTTTGTAATGATATCTGTCAAGCATCTGCTCGTTGGAATTAGCACAGTACTTAAAAAGCCCGCTGCTGAACTGTCACTGGGCCAAATCCCTCGAGTTCTCTGGATATTTAATATTCAATTAAAACAATCTTATACCACATAGAGCTATTTTACAACACTTTTTCGAAATTGTTAGAAAACTCCTGAAAGGTAAATCAATCAACGGTAAAGATTAATTTATAAGTTTCTATAAGCTCTTTTAGTTCTCTCTTTGAAACTCTCTCGACTACTTTTGACTGTGTGAGGCCTCTTGATTTTAGATCAAGTACTCGGCTTTGATCTAATAGAGCTTTTCCTGTTATTTTCTTAGTGGTCTTTAATTCATGATATAAAGGATATTCACGTTTTGTATTTGAAATTGGAACTACTATAGATATCCCACTCATATCCCTAACTTTATCATGACTAATAACTAGAGCTGGACGATGAAATTTTTGCTCATGTCCTTTACTAGGATTAAAATTTACATACACTATGTCGCCCTGTGTTATATTATTTACCAGTTTAATTCAGCTCCTTTTGATTCTCCCCAATCTAGCTCCTCGGACCTGATCCCATCATCTTTCCAATCTTTAAATAAATCATGGATAGAATTAGGAGCCTCATTAACTGGAGTCATAACTATTGAATTATCAATTACCTCTACTAGAATACTCTGATTTACTTGGATATTCAGTGTATCAATCACTTCTTTAGGCAGTCGCGTAGCCTTTGAGTTTCCCCATTGCACTAATTTTGTTTTGGTTTTTATGTTACTCATAAAAATCATCTCCTAAATTAAGTATATACATGTATATACTTTTTAGCAATTAATCTCTCTACTTCACCCATTTGGACATGTAGATGAGGTCTGTGTAGCTGTCGTTGTTTAGTTTGACTTGATCTTTTAGTGTTGCTTCACTTTCGAATCCGAATCGTTCGTATAGTTTGATCGCGCCGTCGTTGTTACCAAATACTGTGAGGATTAGTTTTTCGATATTATCGTTTTCTGTCGCGAAATCGACGACTTCTTGAATGAGTTTGCTTCCGATACCGTGTCCTGCGTATTTATGTTGAACACTAATTCCAAATTGTGCGATGTGACGGAATTTATGGCGCTTGTCGTGGAACATATTAATGATTCCAATGACTGTGTCACCATCAACTGCAACGAGTTTTAAGTCATTCTCACCTGTATTTTTTATTTTTTCTATTTGATCATTTAAGTCTGGTTCCTGATTTTCAATTGCTGTTGCGAGTGTGTCTGGATTTTCTTTTGTGACTTTTATTTTATGTTCAATGATTGACTCTGCGTCTTCAATTTTCGGTTTTCTTATTTCTAAATTCATCGTATCCCATCCTTTTTAATGCTACTTCTATAGTAACATTTATACTTTCTGCACTCACTTTGTCTGTTTATCAGTTAAATAGACAAGCTCTCGTTTATTTGTAACAATGAAGTTGATTACTGATTATTTAAGGAGGATTTTTAGATGAAACATCTTTCTAACGAACATTATTTTTATCACATGTCTAAAGATAACAAACCGAAGTTAACTGTAGATGTTGGTGATACTGTTAAAATTGACACGCTCGACTGTTTTACGAATCAAATTCAAGATGAAGATTACGCATTTGACTCACTCGATTGGAATAAAATGAACCCTGCAACTGGGCCTATTTACGTCAATGGGATTCAAGCTGGGGACGTTTTAAAAGTTACGATTCAGGATATTGAAATAGGTAATAAAGGTGTCATGGTAACAGTTCCTGATGCTGGTGTGATGGGTAAATATTTACACGAGCCGTCGATTAAAGTGCTCGACATTAAAGATGATACAGTCCTCTTTAACGACATTGAAATTCCAATTAACAAAATGGTTGGAGTAATCGGTGTCGCACCAAAAGATGAAGCAATTAACAACGGCACACCAGATACGCACGGCGGTAACATGGACTCTGTGAAAGTTACAACTGGTGCGACGCTTTACTTACCGGTCTATCACGACGGTGCATTATTTGGCCTAGGAGATTTACACGGAGCAATGGGTGACGGAGAAATTTCAGTTTCAGGTCTTGAAGTTGAAGGATCAGTGACAGTGACTTTAGAAAAAGCCGAAAACGTGCAAACTGAACATCCAATTTTAGTAAACGATGAAGGTATTTATCAATTTGTATCTCATGAAAGTTTGGACGAGGCAGTAGACCGTTCGGTTCAAGTCATGATTCAAAATATATTAGAACCAAGAACGACATTAACACTACCTGAACTAACGATGTTAATGAGTTTAGTCGGTCAAACAGAAATCAACCAAGTCGTAGACCCGTTAAAAACTGCACGTTTCTTCGTACCGCAATACGTGTTAGACAAATTAAACATCGAATTAAAATAATAGGAGGCTTTCAATATGAAGGCAGTCGCAATTGATTTAGACGGTACCGCTCTAACGAATGACGGTAAATTTAGCAAACGATTAGAACAAGCCATTCACAACATGCACGAAAAAGGTATACTCATTTTTATTGCAACCGGCCGTTCAATGAAATCATTATCCTCAAAGTTACCAAAAGATTTACCGGTCGACGGATACGTCGCAGCAAGTGGCGTTGTTGTTGTTGCTCAAGGTCAAGTGCTAAGAAGTTCGACATTTAAAAAAGAAACGATTGAAGAAGTCATTTCTATCGCAAGAGAACAAAATGTCTATTACGAAGTCAATACGACAAATGACGGTCCATTTACATTTTTACAAGATAAAGAATACGCGTTAGAAGACTTACTTCATCCACCAGAAGAAGATGTACTCGCGTACGAAACAATCGGTGCAAGCCGAAGCATTACAGACAGTAATCAGTGGGTAGATACGATCGATTTAACAGACGTTATTAAACTATATTTCTTTAGTAATTATAAAGATAAAATAAACAAGTTTTACGATACGCTCCATCAACGTTCAGAGAACAACACAAAATATGCACTCTATCAAACCGCAGTGCATAACTCTGAAATTATGGTTCCTGGTGTAGATAAAGGTACAGGTCTCACTGTACTTGCTGAACACTTTAATATAAATTTATCGGACATTCATGTATTCGGAGATAGTATGAACGATATCCCAATGTTTAAAGTCGCAGGGAAATCTGTCGCAATGAAACATGCGATTGAAGAGTTAAAAGACCTTAGCGATGACAAAACAGAATTTACGAACGAAGAAGAAGGTCTCGCACAATATTTCGAAGCGCATTACTTATAATGCGCTTCTTTTTTGAATATAAAATACATGACCTTGCATCAGTTCGTCCGAATGTATTTCATGACCACCATCGGTGAGTTCAATTTGTACGTTTGCATTTCGTTCTTCAAATAATTGCTTTACTTTAAACGCATCACCAGCTGACGTCTTAAAGTCTCTTGCTCCAGCTGTAATTAACACATTTAAATGGCTTAAATCTCTGTCTCGCATTTGTTCTGAATAGTAAGCTGGATGCATTAAAAATGCACCAAATATCGGTAACGGATAGTTTAATAATACGTGGCTGGCAATATTTGAGCCATTAGAATATCCAATAATAAATCCTTTATTTAAGTCTAAGTCATATAATTCAAATAATTTTTTAATTTCATCGTATAACTTTTGACCTTCATTTTTTAAACTGTCTTCATCATATTTTTTAGGATGAATTCGTTTAAAGTAACGAAGTTGTTGACCTTCAAGTACGTCTCCACGAAATGCTAAAATATTTGCTGAACTATTTACCGTTGCTGCGATGTCGAGCAAATCTGTCTCGCGTCCACCGGTACCATGAAGGAGAATTAATGTTTCTTCTGAATTGTTTTTCCCTTTAATAAATAAGTGTTTCATATTTTCACTCCCAATACTATTATGATAAGACAAAAAAGCTAAACACTCATAATAAATGACTTATAATTATTTTAAAGAATTCCAAAGGATGATGAATATGATTAATCAAATGCACCACGTATCTGCAATCACCAAAGACATTCAGTACAACAACCATTTCTTTACAAAAATTTTAGGACTACGTCGTGTGAAAAAAACAGTCAATCAAGATGATACATCAATGTATCACTTATTTTATGCAGACAAAATAGGATCTATCGGTACGGACATGACTTTTTTCGAGATTAAAAATTCTCAACCAGTTCGCTATGGGACAAATGCAATCACGATGACTATTTTTAGAGTCCAATCAATCGAAGCGTTACAATTTTTTGAAGACCGCTTCAATTCTTTTAACATCCGTCATGAAGGGATTTCTAAATATAGTGGTAAAGATGCACTTAAATTTTACGACGTTGAAAACCAACGTATGATATTAATAGTGGATCCTGTTGAAGAAGACGTAGTACCTTTTGGTAACAACGGTGAAATCGTTGAAAAATATCGTATTACGAGTATACACGGTGTGGAAGTTACTGTGCAGTATCAAGTAGCATTTACTGAAACGTTAAAGCTACTCGGGGGAATAGTTGATGAAGACTTTAAAAATCAAGATGATACTGTCATTAAAATCGGTGATGACCGCATTTACGTTAAAGAAAACCGCTCACCGATGATGGAGCAACAAGGTTACGGGAGTGTGCATCATTTTGCAGTAAATGTCGATAGTATCGATGAGTTAAAAGAGTTAGAACATCTTTTAAACGATGAACATTACGTTAATTCCGGTATTGTCGACCGTTACTACTTCACGTCACTCTATATTAACGTACCAGGAAATATCGTCGTTGAACTCGCAGTTCACACGAACGGATTTACTGTCGACGAACCAATTGAAACACTTGGAAAGAAGTTATCCCTACCACCATTCTTAGAAGAAAATAGAGACTTTATCGAATTATATTTAAAAGATATTGAAGTCTAAAAAAGACTAGCCTCGGCTAGTCTTTTAATCTATTTCTTCTGGCACTTCGATTCCATCGATTTCATTAAACGAATCGAATGTGCTTTCACCTTTAAGGTTTACAGTACCTTCTTCATCTTCAATCGCAATATTAAAAATCATTGAACGAATGAAATACTCTTCGTCGACAACAAACTCTAATTCGATATCGTGATTCGATACATCGACTTCTCCTAAGTTCATGTGTAACAGTTTTTCTATCGCATGATATATATTTTGATTTTGACCTTTAAATTTATATACATAATTTCCGTCGACTTCTTCTCTTTCAAGCTCATCTTTAACGGTCATTAACGTATTCACTAGCTTTTGATACGTCACTCTAAATAACGAACCTTCGTCGATAGAATCTGTAATTTCTACCCACTCTTCATCGTTATTAAAGTACGTACGACCACCTTTAGAGATCGTTCTTAAAACGTCAGAAGACTTTAACGCAATTTCCGGTGGATTCCCATCCACATATTCGACATCGACGTTCATTGCCTCTTCAACTTCACCGTCTAATTCTGCATCAACCTCTAGCGATGTATGATACGAATCGATCTCACTCGATTTGTCGACGACTTTTTGTAAAGTCTCGTCATTTATTTTAACTTCTTCAGTTACCTCTTCGTTCTCAGCAGTTGTTGTCGTTTTTTCTTCGACAACTTCTTTTTCTTCCTTTTCGTCATTCGAACATGCGCTGAGTACTAATAGTGAACTTAAACCTAAACCGATAAAACGTGTTAATCTCATTTTGTAATTCCTCCGATACACTCTCTATTTCGATAATAACATGACATTTAAAGATAAACTAACAAAAAGTAAATCTAACCCGTTAACGCGTCAATTAACACGTCCATATGCCTTTCAAGTTGACTGAAAGGGATACTACCAAAGCCAATCACAAACGATACATCTGTATGATTTTTATCGTATGTTTTCATCGGCTCAATTTTTAAATCGCGTGTCTTCGCACGTTTTAAGCAATCATCTAACGTTCGGCCGTTCGTTACTGTTAACACAAAATGCATGCCCGCTTGTTCACCACTTACAGTTAACTCAGTCTCATATGGTTTTAGACGCTTCATAATGTACGTAATTTTCTTTTCATAAATATTACGCATTTTATTTAAATGACGGTCGAAATGGCCACTCCGTAAAAAGAGCGCAACGATTTGCTGCGTATGAATCGGCACTGTATTCGACTCTTTATATTTTAACCGATGAAAATCTTCGACTAAATGTTTAGGTAGTACCATATACGCCATACGAAGCATCGGAAATAATGCTTTAGAAAACGTACTGATATAAATAACGCGTGACTCCGTATCTAAACTTTGAAGTGCAGGTAATGGCTTTTTAAAATAACGAAATTCTGAATCATAATCATCCTCGATAATATATCGATTTTCTTTTTCATATGCCCATTTTAATAGTTGCGTGCGCTTTTCAATCGTCATCACTGAACCGGTCGGAAAGTGATGACTTGGCGTGATGAAAATCACATCTCTATGACTATTTTTAACGTCATCGATGTTAATACCGTCTGATTCTAATGGCAGTGTCATGTAATCAATTCTATGCTTTTCTAATACCATTTTTGCTGGTGGATAACTCGGTGATTCGATCATAAACGTATGGTTGTTTAATAACCTTACGACGTATTCCATCAACTGATTTGTCGACGACCCGATAATAATTTGATCGTGAGATGCCGATACACCGCGACTATTAAACAGGTATTTCGCAATTTGTTGACGCAACTCATATAACCCTTCGTTATAATCTTCATTTAACAAATGTTCATATGGCGCGTCAAACACTTGTCGGGACAATTTACGAAACGTATCAAACGGAAAGTGCTCTAAGTCTACTTGAGCCGTTTCAAACGAATATGTATAGTCTTGTTCTATCGTTTTTTCATCTGATTCTATTTGTGTTTTTCTTACGACCGGTAGCACTTCTAGCTTACTGACATAATATCCGCTTCTCGGTTTTGAGTATATGAACCCTTCGTCTAACAGTAATTCATACGCACGTTCGATAGTCGTTTGTGACACGTTTAAATACTTTTCTAACTGGCGCTTTGACGGGAGTTTATCGTCTGTTTCATAATCACCAGATATAATTTGTGATTTTAGTGACTCGTACAATTCTAAATATAATGTCATAACTGACCCCTAAAGTATTTATAGTTTTGAGTATTCCTAAGCATCAGATTATCAATTACACTGAAATTAATCAATAAAAAAGAGGTGGATGACAGTGAGTCGATCATATTTACATTTAGAATCGGAATTAAGTCAAAAAATGAAAGGTGGCGTCATTATGGACGTCATTAACGCTGAACAAGCAAAAATCGCTGAAAAAGCAGGAGCGGTTGCTGTAATGGCGTTAGAAGCTGTACCAAGCGACATTCGTAAAATGGGTGGCGTTGCACGTATGGCAAACCCTTCAATTATCGAAGAAGTGCAAAACGCAGTATCTATCCCGGTTATGGCGAAAGGTCGTATCGGACATATCTCTGAAGCACGTACGTTAGAAGCGTTAAACGTCGACTATATCGATGAGTCTGAAGTATTAACTCCTGCAGATGAAGAATACCACTTAGACAAATGGACATACGACACACCATTCGTTTGTGGATGTAGAAACTTAGGCGAAGCTGCACGTCGCCTTGGTGAAGGTGCTACGATGCTACGTACGAAAGGTGAACCAGGAACTGGTAACATCGTTGAAGCAGTGAGACATATGAGACAAGTGAACAAAGAAGTCGAGCACATTTTAAACTTAGACGAAGCGGAATTAATGACAGCTAGTAAAGAACTTGGTGCACCGATCGACGTATTACGTGCAATTCGTGAATACGGACGTTTACCTGTATTAAACTTCGCAGCAGGTGGTGTTGCAACACCTCAAGACGCAGCACTTATGATGGAACTTGGTGCGGACGGTGTATTCGTCGGTTCAGGTATCTTTAAATCTGAAGACCCTGAAAAATTTGCATCAGCAATCGTACAAGCAACTGAAAACTATAAAGACTACAAACTCATCGGTGAACTTGCGAAAGACTTAGGTGCAGCTATGAAAGGTATCGATATTAGAACACTCGATGCAGCTGAACTTATGGCAGATAGAAGTGAATAATTAAAATTTAAAAGCACTCCGTAAGGAGTGCTTTATTTATTATACTGGTCTAACGATGATTTCGTTGACGTTCACATAATCTGGTTGAGTGAGTGCATAAATGACTGCGTTCGCAATATCTCTTGCTTCTAATTTTTTACGGTCAGACTTTACATTTTCAGCAAGTCTTGTGTCGACCATACCTGGAGAAATGCTCGTCACTCTCACTCCAGTATGCGCGAGTTCTTTTTCTAACCCTTGCCCAATTGTGAGTGCTGCGATTTTCGTCGCGGAGTATACAGTACTTTGTTTTGTCACTTCGTGTGCAGATACACTCGTCGTATTAATAATATGTCCGCTTCCTCTTTCTTTCATATCAGATACGACGTGGTGAACACCGTATAGAACACCTTTAATATTCGTGTCTATCATATTATCCCATGACTTTACGTCACCATCAGTTACTCGGCTACTTTTCATAAGGCCTGCGTTGTTTACATAAATATCGATTTCACCGAATTTTTCTTTCGTTTTATCGACTAATTGTTTTACTTCATCAAATTTTGAAACGTCTGTTTTTAGAGCGAGTACGTGGTCGCTATTTAATTCTTTTAACGCAGATTGTAGTTTATCTTCACTTCGGCCGGTAATCGTGACGTTCGCACCTTCTTCAACGAGTCGCTTCGCGATTGCAAGGCCAATACCTCCGTTACCACCTGTTACTATTGCTGTTTTACCTGTTAAATCCATGAAATTCTCCTTTACACTTTCATAATCGCTTCGTAAATTACTTGTGCCCCTACTGGCATCATATCATAATCAAACTTCATATATGGGTGGTGAAGCCCTGGCGTTAAATTACAGCCTAGACCGATCATCGCACCTTTTAAGTGTGGATTCCCTACCGTGTAAAAATGGAAGTCATCTCCTCCACTCGTAATAATCGGATCGATTAAATACTCTTCTCCTACCGCGCTTATAATCGCTTGCCTTAATACGTCAATCGCGTCTTCATGGCTTTCGCTTGCGACCATTTTTTGAGATTCTTCAATGTCGACTTCAACTTCATATAATGTTTCAATTGTTTTTAATACGTCCATCACTTCATTGATTATTTTATCCATTACTTTATTTGTCTGCGCGCGTAAATCAATACCCATCGACACACTACCTGGGATAATATTTAACGACTGACCACCTGCATGGAATTTTGTCACTTTAATCGAGTGTGGAATCATTGGGTTAACATGGATGTTTTCTAGCATCGCTACGATTGTTGAACCAATTTCAATCGCGTTCGTGTTTAAATGTGGTCGTGCGCCGTGCGCATCTTCACCGATAATTTTAAATGCAATCGAACCTGTGGCACCGTGCTCAATACTCGGTGAAATATAGCCAGATTTTGCTTCTTCAATCGGACGTAAGTGTATTCCAAACATGTAATCTAAATCGTTAATAATACCTGTTTCGTTTATCTTTTGTGCACCGAGTCCAATTTCTTCTGCTGGTTGGAATACAAAGCGCACGCCTTTATTTTCAGGCATGTTGTCTTTTAGCATTAACATCGCGCCGATCACCATTGCAGTATGTGCATCGTGTCCGCACGAATGATTCGCCTGCTCGACACCATTTACTTCTTGCCATAACGCATCGATATCCGCTCGAACACCGATTTTTACGCTACTCTCACTAAAATCCCCAATGTCGCAATATAGTCCTGGGAAATCTTCGAATTTAACTGGTGAAAATCCTCTTTTCTCTAAATAATTAAAAATATATTGTGTCGTCTGAACTTCTTGTAAGCTTAGTTCAGGGTGCGCATGAATGTGTTTAAAAATTTTATTAATTTCAGTTTGAATTATTTCAGGTTCAGTCATTTTTATCCTCTTTTCAATAGTGTATTTGATATAATGATAACGTATACACTATAACTTTAACAAAGGTTTTGTCGTCGTGAGACGATAATTTAAAGGAGATGCGTTATGAATATCGAAACAATTAAACTTCACAAGTTAAAAATGGAAATGAAAACTCCATTTACCACAAGTTTTGGAACGCAAATTGACCGCTTCGTGACAATCGTTGAAGTCATCGACGAAAATGGTTTAAGCGGTTTTGGAGAATGTGTGGCTGGAGAGGACCCATTATATTCTGAAGAATTTATGGATAGTGCAGTCGTTGCAATTAAGAAATACTTTGGTCCACTACTCATCCAAAGCGAATTGAGTCATCCTAAAGAAGTCACTGAGATTTTTAAGCCATTTAAACGTAATAACATGGCAAAATCTGGTGTTGAAACTGCAGTATGGGATTTATACGCAAAACAAATCGGTGAACCGTTATACAAAGTGCTTGGCGGCGAGAAAACAAAAGTCGAAGTTGGTATTTCTCTAGGGTTAGAAGAAACAGATGAAGCAATTCTTCCGAAAATCGAGGAGAAAGTTAACGAAGGATATAAACGAATTAAAGTAAAAATTAAACCTGGTCGAGATGTTGAATACGTTCGTCTGATCCGTAAACATTTCCCAGACATTCCACTTATGGTCGACGCTAACTCAGCATATACGTTAGATGACGTCGAAACGTTAAAAGCGCTCGATGAATTTAACTTAATGATGATTGAACAACCACTCGGTAGTTCAGATATCGTAGATCACGCAAAACTTCAAAAAGAAATCGAGACACCTGTCTGTTTAGATGAATCAATCGATAGCTATGAAAACGCAAAAGCTGCGATTGAGCTCGGTAGCTGTAAAATTATTAACGTTAAAGTCGGACGCGTCGGTGGACTAGCAGAATCAATTAAAATCCACGATCTCGCGAAAGCAAACAATATCCCCCTATGGTGTGGTGGAATGTTAGAAGCGGGTGTTGGTCGTTTAACAAATATCGCGATTACAACATTATCTAACTTCACACTTCCTGGTGACACAGCATCTTCAAGCCGATACTGGGATATGGATATTATCTCTCCAGAAGTCGTTGCAGAAAATGGGGTCGTCACAGTAAGTGACAAACCAGGCATCGGTTCAGATGTTGATTTTGAAAAACTCAATCAGTATTTACTCGAAACAGATGTGATTACGAAAGAAGATAAACTCGACATGGTATTTTTCGACTAAAAAATAGGCATCACTGAATAGAGTTCAGTGATGCCCATTATTTTGCTTTTAACGTTACTGATACAATTTCTGGTCGATTAAACACGCGCCACGGGAAGCGACTATTCCCAAGGCCACGGCTAATGATGAGTGCTGAATTATTTTTTGTATGAATACCTTCAGTGAATTTAGGTAGTACACCCTGGTCTGGGGCATATAACCCTTTTACAATTGGAAGCCTTATTTGACCGCCGTGCGCGTGGCCACTAAATATTAGATCCACCGGGTATTTCGAATATCTCGAAAACTGTTCTGGTCGATGCGCGAGTAAGATTGTAAAATAGTCCCCAACATGATTTAAACGATCATCTAACATCTCATCGTATTTGTTATAAATATTTGGGTTGGTTTCTTCATCTCCAAAAATTCTTAAATCGTGAATTCCTGTAATTTCTATCGTGTCATTGCCGCGCGAGATGAAAAAATTATTCGTCGATGCGTTATTGACACCTGTATTTAAAATTTTTTTGTAAATGCCTTCGAAGTCTTTATAAAATGCCTCATGATTTCCTGTTACATAATAACACGGCGCAATCTCCATAAGGCTTGCGAGCATTTGAATCCCACGTTTTTCGTTCGTAGTACGTCTGTCGATTAAATCGCCTGTGACTAAAATGATATCCGGGTTCGTTTCTTTAACTGCTTGTAGTAAATGTTTTCCATTTCGTCCAAAATACGTGTTGTGATAATCTGACACTTGTGTGATTTTAAATCCATCAAATGACGCCGGAATTTTTGATGATTGATGCGTCACTTTACGTGTGAAGATATTTTTATTTTGCACCCATAGAAATCTTCCAAGCGCGATGAAAAACCCTGTTAGAACAGCGAATATGTTAGCTCGTGATTTCATCATCTTCAACCTCGAGTTTAGTAATACGTACGAGACGAATCGTGTTTTCTTCCATAACTAAAATTTCATAGCGGTTTTCATCGTCTTCTATCGTATCAAAGCGCTCCGGAATATCTTCGAATAGATAATATAAGTAACCGGATAACGTGTTTTCTTCTTCTGGAATATTTGACTGGAAAATTCCGTTTAGCCTGTGTAGCGTGATTTTACCATCACAAACGATAACGTCATCACGTAAATAACGAACGATCGCACTCTCTGTCGTATCCAGTTCGTCTTTAATCTCAATACCGAGAAGTGTTTCGATAATATCTTCGTGTGTTAGTAATCCTTCTGTACCACCATATTCATCCATTACGATAACCATATGGCGACGGTGTTTCGTCATAAGAAGGAGTACTTCTTCAATATTATTAAACTCTCTAACTCGTAACGGATCTGTATCACAAAAATCGACAAATGGTCGGCTTGGATCGAGTGACCACTTGAGTAAATACTTCGTATGGAAAATCCCGATAATATCGTCCGTATCTTCACCATAAACTGGGTATCTCGTGTACATTCCTTCGATGACGATATCTCTAACTTCTTCAAATGTCGAATCGATTTGAATCGCATGCATTTCTGTACGCGGCGTTTGAAGGACGTCTTTAACATTTAACGTATCAAAGTCGAGTACACCACGAAGACGTAATGACTCTTTTCTATCAAGCGCCCCTTCACCACCTGCGATATCAACAATCGACATAATCTCATCTTTAGTGACAGTCCAAGATTCCTTTTCACCTTTAGATAATTTATTTGTAATGAGATCAGTAATCTTATTCAGCACGATTGTAATCGGCTTAAAGATAATTATAAATAAATTAATAATCGGCATAACCATTTTACCGACTTGTTCAGGAAACGCTGCTACGATCGACTTCGGTAAAATTTCAGCAAATAAAATAATACTCACAGTTAAAATAATCGTCAGTACCGTTAAGTTATAGCCATACTCGATTGCGATCGTCGTAAGAAGTACTGGCATCACGAGGTTCGCGATATTATTTCCAATTAAAATCGTCGTAATAAACTCACTTGGTTTAGATACTAATTTATGTAATTTCTTTGATTGGAGGTCACCAGCGTTCGCTTCACTTTGTAATCTCAACTGGTTCGCTGCAGTAAGCGCCGTTTCACTTCCAGAGAAAAACAGCGACACAAAAAACAATATAAATATGGCGATAAGCATTATCGTCGACTCCGTTCATCAGTAATACTATTATTTTACAAAACATAGCGTAGAAAATAAAATAATTGAGGTGAAAGAGGATTAGTAGGTTGAAAAGCAAGTGGAAACCGGTGTGGATGGGTGCTTTTTATCTGTAAAGGGCAATAAGTGCATTTGTTCGGATTTTATTTAACATAAATATCGCTATTTTGTTAGTTATCCGGATATATTTAACATATTCTGCCCCGCGCACCACGATTTTGTTAAATATAATTTT
>NZ_KV793648.1:0-19529 GCF_001808485.1 Nosocomiicoccus sp. HMSC09A07 | reverse complement strand
ATCAATATATCTAACAGATTCGACTATTTTTTGTTAATAAGATTGGGCGGGTAGTGTTTTTTTATCCTTAAAGAGATAAAGCACAACTTGTCTAAATATATTTAACATAAATATCGCGATTTTGTTAGTTATCCGGATATAATTAACAAATTCTACCCCGCGCACCACGATTTTGTTAAATATAATTTTTTATATAACAAAAATTGATAAAACACGCGTAATTTTGTTAATTAAATCAATATATCTAACAGATTCGACTATTTTTTGTGAATAAAATCAGCCGGACAGCGTCTTTTTATCTCTTAAAAAGAATAAAAGCCCCGTCCATCCTCACATATCGCACGAACTTTAATCTCTTCCACCGACTCTTCTCATAAAAATACCCCCGCATCACCGAGTGATGCGAGGGGTATACTCAATTACACAACGTCGAAGCCTTGGCTTTCAATTGCTTCTGACATCGCTTCTTTTGTCACGTTGTCCTCGTGTGTTACTGTGACGTCTCCTGCCTCAAGATCCACCGCAGCGCTCGTCACACCGTCTAGTTTTTCGAGTGCTCCTTCAACGGACTGTTTACAATGACCACATGTCATACCTTCGACTTTAATAATTGATTCCATTATATAATCACTCCTATAATTTTACACGTTTTAATCGTAATGCATTTGATACTACACTCACTGAACTAAATGCCATCGCAGCTCCAGCAACCCATGGTGCTAAAAGTCCTAAGGCTGCGATTGGTATTCCGAGTGTATTATAGAAAAACGCCCAGAATAAGTTTTGCTTAATATTACGAATAGTTTTATGGCTCAGTGAAATTGCTTTATGAATGAGTGTTAAGTCTTCACCGAGTATTGTTAAGTCCGCTGCTTCAATCGCAACGTCAGTCCCTGTTCCAATCGCAATACCAATGTCAGCGAGTGCTAAAGCTGGCGCGTCGTTTACACCGTCACCAACCATCCCTACTACTTTACCCGAATTTTGGTATTTTTTAACAACTTCTGCTTTTTCCTCTGGTAAAACTTCTGCAATGACTGTATCAATTCCAACAGTTCTTGCGATTGCTTCTGCTGTACGTTTATTGTCTCCAGTTAGCATGACGACCTCTAATCCGTCTTCATGGAGTAATTTTACCGCTTCTTTTGCAGTATCTTTTACAGTATCTAGTACAGCAATCGTTCCCTTATATTCTCCGTTTACTGCGACAATCATCGCTGTTTTACCGTCATATTCATAGACTTCCATATCATCTGCTGCTGATAAATTAACCGCTCGATCACGCATTAGTTTTCTCGTACCAACTAACACTTCTTTACTTTCAATCGTCGCTTCAATACCATGACCTGGTATTGCTTTAAAATCGTCGACAGATAATAATTCGAGTCCTTCACTTTTAGCGTATTTAACAATTGCATTTGCGAGCGGGTGCTCGGAATGATTCTCTGCACTTGCGAGCAATTGTAATGTCTCATCACTACCAGTATAATCCGTTACTTCTGGTGTGCCGTTCGTGATTGTACCTGTCTTATCTAAAATGATCGTGTCGAGTTGGTGAGTTTTCTCTAAGTGTTCTCCACCTTTAAAGAGAATTCCTTGCTCTGCACCTTTACCCGTACCAACCATAATTGACGTTGGTGTTGCAAGTCCTAACGCACATGGACATGCGATAACTAGTACTGACACACTCGCAACAAGTGCTGGTTCAACTTTACCTGTAATTAAATACCAAAGGATAAATGTCACAATTCCAATTCCAATAACGATTGGAACAAAGTAGTTTGAAATAACGTCTGCCATACGCTGAATAGGTGCTTTCACACCTTGTGCATCTTCAACGATTTTTACGATGGATTGAAGTGCAGTATCTTTACCCACTCTCGTCGCGCGCATTTCTAATGTACCATTTTCGTTTACAGTCGATCCAATTAACTCGTCACCTTTATTTTTTTCGACTGGAATAGATTCACCTGTTAACATTGACTCATCGATTGATGAATTTCCTTTTAATACAATACCATCTACAGGTATCTTTTCACCAGGTTTAATCATTAATATATCGTCAACAACAACTTCTTCAACAGGAATCATTACTTCTTTTCCGTCACGAATAACTCTTGCTTCTCGCGCTTGCATATCAAGAAGTTTTGAAATTGCACTAGACGTTTCGGATTTTGCACGCGCTTCTAAATATTTACCGAATAAGATTAATGTAATAATAACTGCTGACGCTTCAAAATATAAATGTGGTTCTGTACCAAATTTCATCCATTTATACGTCTCATATAAACTGAATAAGAATGCTGCACTTGTACCCATAACGACGAGTACGTCCATATTCGCGTTAAATGTTTTTAAATTTTTATAGGCACTCTTATAAAATTGCCAACCAATTATAAATTGTACGGGTGCTGCGAATGCGAGCTGAAACCAAGGGTTCATGAAAATTGCTGGTAAGTGAACACCTAATAAGTGATCGAGCATTGTTAGTAAAAGTGGTGCCGAAAGAATCGCGCTAATAATGACTTTTCGTTTTAACTTTTCAGTTGCTTCATCTTTTTTAGTAGCACTGTCTGTGTCATCTTCTACTGTTTCAGCATCATATCCGATTTTTTGGATACGTTTAATAATGTCATACTCTGATAATTCTTGTTCGTTATATGTTACTGTCGCTTTTTCTGTCGTTAAGTTAACCGTCGCTGTTTCGACACTATCCATTTTGTTTAGTACTTTTTCGATTCGAGATGAACAAGACGCACACGTCATACCTGTAATATTAAACTCTGACGTCTTCATTTGAACGTCGTATCCAAGGTTTTTAATCTTATCTTTTACGTCTTTGGTCGATAACTTGTCATTATCATATTTAACTGTCGCGAGTTCAGTCGCGAGGTTCACTTGTGCATCTACGCCGTCCATTTTATTTAGTACTTTTTCAATACGTGAAGAACACGCACTACACGTCATGCCTGTAATTTTGAGCGTTTCTTTTTTCTCACTCATTCACTCACCTACTTTTTGAAAATTGTTTTAAAATACGCATTAACTCTTCGATATATTCGTCACCTTCACCTGTTTGAATTGCATCTGTCACGCAATGTTTCATGTGGCGCTCGGTTACTTCTAATCCAACATTATGAAGTGCGGATTCAATCGCACGAAGTTGAATTAAAATATCCATACAATATCTATCGTCTTCGACCATTTTCTCAACACCTCTTACTTGCCCTTCAATTCTTTTTAGGCGGTTAAGAAGTTTCGTTTTTTCTTCATCTGGTCGAATTGTATGTGTCGCTTGCACACTCATCACCTCAACTCTCATTTCCCATTATATACCCTATAGGGGTATAAATCAAATACTTAATATTTAAAGTATAAAATCAATCATTGTAATGTTTTCTAAATGTTGATAATATTTAGATAATTCAAACGAAGTATTAAAGGAGTTATCGTTATGTCACTTAAATTTGTAGAAAGACAACAATTAAAAGAAAAACCAAATATAAAAGAAGTCGCGTTCGGCACAACATTTACAGATTATATGGTCAGTGCAGATTACAATAATGATGATGGGTGGCATGACTTTAAAATTATACCGTACGAACCACTTTCACTCGATCCAAGTGCTGCTGTCTTACACTATGCACAAACGGTATTCGAAGGACTTAAAGCATACAAAGTTGACGGAGAAACCGTCCTCTTTAGACCAGAAGAAAACTTTAAACGTTTAAACCGCTCATTAGAACGACTGTCGATGCCTAAAATCGATGAAAATCAAGCACTCGAGAGTTTAATCGAGTTACTAAAAATAGAAAAAGACTGGGTGCCTAATGGTAAAGGTGAAGCATTATATATTCGTCCTGTCGTATTCGCAACGAGCAAGTCCATTAACGTACTTCCAAGTAGCGAGTATAAGTTTTTAATTATTTTATCGCCAGTTGGTGGATTATTCTCTCAAGATGGACTTGGCACAACTAAAATTTACACTGAAGATAAATACGTCCGTGCAGTTCGCGGAGGTGTGGGTGAAGCAAAATTCGGTGGGAACTACGCTTCAAGTATGCTCGCTCAAGAGTATGCAAACGAAAAAGGTTATAGTCAGGTGCTATGGTTAGATGGTGTTGAACAACAGTATTTAGAAGAAGTCGGTGCTATGAACATATTCTTCGTTAAAAATGGAGAACTATATACACCAAAATTAAACGGATCAATCTTACCAGGCGTGACACGTAAATCAATCATTGAATTCGCGAGAGACCGTGGATATATCGTTCATGAAGACCGCATCCATATCGACGTCTTTAAAAAAGGTTTAGAAGACGGTTCAGTCACTGAAGTGTTCGGTGCAGGTACGGCAGCAGTTGTAGCACCAGTATCACACTTAAATATTCACGGTGAAGAATTACAAGTTGGTGACGGTGAAGTAGGACCAGTCGCAAAAGAAATTTACGACACGTTAACAGGCATTCAAACTAAACGCGTAGAAGATAAATTTAACTGGGTAAAAGAAGTAAAATAAAGCAAAATAAAAAGGCGTTACGATGTAACGCCTTTTCTCTATTCTTCTTCACGACCTGTGTAATATAAATATACGATTGCTAATATAATTAAAACAAATGAGACACTTAATATTACAATCCATGTCGTATTTTTTGGCATCGTTTTTACGTTCGACTCTTGACTCATAAACTTATTTTCTTCGCCTTGGACATTTTTTTCCATAATACGTGGTTGGTATATTTTGTACGCTTCGCTTAATTCATTTGTTGCTTTATCGACATCTGATTGCGTAATATCCTCATCTGATGTGTAGTCTAATAGACGTGATGCCTCTTCTTTAGAAGCTTTTAATTCTTTCGTCATATTATCATCGCCGATTTTACCGACTTCAATGAGTAATGTACGTAGTGAATTTGTATCGACGTCTTGCTGAACTGCTGTGTAGATTGTTTCTGAATACGTCGTTGTGATGACTTCATCATTCTTATCTACAGATTCTACTTTCACTTCGTACATCGTACTCGGGTCTAATCCTTCAATGACAGCACTTAAGTTTGTCGTCGTCTTCACAACTTCGTCATTTACGATAACGTTATAGTGATCTGCATTGAAGTCATCCCAATATAACGTAAATCCATCACTCATAATATCCGTAATCGTAGAGACCTTGTTATGTATACTTTTTATAAAAGCTGCAGTTTTCGGTGCACGTGCTTCTAACACGACTTTCGTATTATCATTTAAATAATAATATGCAAACGCTTCAGCAAAATATTCTTCAACATATTTAAAGTATGGCTGATTCGGAAACATTGCTTCATGTTCTTCAGCATGAATTTGTTGAAATTCATCTTTTTGTGAAATCGTCGTTCCATCGACTAAAAAGCTATCGACGATATGGCCAAACTCGTGAAGTTCTAAATTTACATCTCCGTGGTTGTTTTCAATACCTGGCTCACTCGCTCCTACTCTTACATATGATTCAAAGCCACCGAGTCCAGGAATATCATCCCACGGGTCTGTATGCCCTCTTGGTATGACTCCTTTTAAATAGCTAAACTCGTCGAATTCTGTCATCGGAAGATCAGACAGTATTAATGTCACACCACTTGTTTGCACGTTTTCTAAAATCCGACTATCGATTTTGTTCAGTCGCTCTAAAATATCATTCGTATTCTCCACGTTTTCAGGTGTTTCTTCACTTAAACGGATATCGACAATTTTAGACAAATAAGGATTGACTTCTTTCTCAATTGTCTTAGCATATACTTCTAACGGCATAACAACTAAAAACACTGCTACTAAAGATACTATTACTCTTTTAAACGCACGCATAGTCTCACTCCTAGTATGGACATACTATCATATAAATAGTTGTAATCGCTATATTCACGACTAACTTCCCAAAAAATAGGGTAATTTAACAATATGTTATAGTTATTATATGCGCGTTATCTACTTAAAAATTAAAAGGAGAATACGATGTTAAAGATTAGAAACTTAACAAAAGTCTTTGGTGGAAAGAACACAGCCGTAGACAATATTTCACTGGATATTAAAGAAGGGGAATTTATTGCATTTATTGGTACAAGTGGTAGTGGTAAGACAACTGCACTTCGTATGATCAATAGAATGATCGAACCGACATCCGGGACGATTGAAATTAACGGTAAGGATGTAACATATATGAATCCTGTTGAACTGCGTCGTAGTATCGGATACGTCATTCAACAAATCGGACTTTTACCGCATATGACGATTAAAGAAAATATCGTACTCGTTCCAAAACTATTGAAGTGGTCAGAAGAAAAGAAAGATAAAATCGCTAGCGAACTAATTCAACTTGTAGATTTACCTGAATCATACTTAAACCGTTACCCGTCTGAATTATCAGGTGGACAGCAGCAACGTATTGGAGTTGTCCGCGCGCTCGCTGCTGAACAAGATATCATATTAATGGACGAGCCATTTGGTGCACTCGACCCGATTACTCGTGACACGTTACAAGATTTAGTTAAAGAACTGCAACAAAAATTAAATAAGACATTCATTTTCGTAACACACGATATGGACGAGGCAATTAAACTCGCAGATAGAATCGTCGTCTTATCAAAAGGTAAAATCGTTCAGTTCGATACGCCGGACGAAATTTTAAGAAATCCAGCGAACGACTTCGTACGTGACTTTATTGGACAAAATAGACTGATTCAAGACCGTCCAAACATCAAAACAGTTGAAGAAGCGATGGTTGAAGCGATTAAAATTACACGAGATGCTTCTATTCAAGATGCAATCAATATTATGCGTGAGCGCCGCGTCGACTCAATTTTTGTAACTGAAGAAGACGGTACTCTAATCGGTCACGTCGATATCGAGGATATAAACGAAGCATTCCGTAAAGGATATAACTTAATGGACGCAATTACTGTGAATCAATTCGTCGTGAACATAAACAGTAAACTGCAAGACTCAATGCGTGCGATTTTAAAACGAGGTATTCGTACGATTCCTGTCGTCGATGAAAATCATAAGCTTGTCGGAATTATTACACGTTCAAACCTCGTAGATATCGTATATGACTCAATGTACGGTGAGCCAGAAGTAGAAACTGGGGTTGATAAGTAATGGCTGAAGTTCAAACATTTTTTAGCCAGTACGGGACAGAGTTTTTATTTAAGATTTGGGAACATTTCTACATCTCAATGATTGCTTTAGGTATCGGTATTATAATTGCTGTACCGATTGGGATGCTTCTCGCTCGTACTGAAAAAGTTGGAGACTGGATTTTAACAATTGCTGGTGTACTTCAGACTATACCTACACTTGCGGTTTTAGCATTAATGATTCCGCTATTTGGTATCGGAAAAGTACCTGCAATTATCGCGCTATCGATTTATATTTTACTGCCGATTTTAAATAACACAATCGTCGGTGTTCGCGGTGTAAGTAAAGATGCTAAAGAAGCGGCAGTCGCTATGGGTATGACAAAAAGACAGTTATTATGGCAAGTCGATTTACCGCTTGCGTCACCCCTTATTTTAAGTGGTATTAGACTTGCGAGCGTTTACGTTATTTCATGGGCAACAATCGCGAGCTATATCGGTGCAGGTGGATTAGGTGACTTTATCTTTAACGGATTAAACTTATATGACCCAGTCATGATTGTTATAGCGACAATTGGTGTCACATTACTTGCACTCGTGACTGACTTTATACTCGGAATTATTGAATCAAAAGCAGTACCAAGAGGACTAAACATTTCCAGATAAGGAGACAATTTATGAAGAAATTAACTAAATTTTTTATCATTGTAACACTGTCACTCACTGTCTTATCTGGATGTACACTTCCAGGTTTAAGCGGCAGTGATAAGGACTCTATTAAAATTACGTCACTCGCTACGAGTGAATCTCAAATTTTATCGCACATGGTGCGTTTAATGATTGAACATGAAACTGATGGTGAAATTAAGCCTACGCTAATTAACAACTTAGGCTCTAGTACAATTCAGCATAACGCAGTTTCAAGTGGGGATGCACAGCTTTCAGGTGTGCGCTACTCAGGAACGGATCTTACTGGCGCGTTAGGCGAAGAACCAATTAAAGACCCCGACGAAGCATTAAAAGCAACACAAGATGGTTTTGAAGAACGTTTTGATATGAAGTTTTACGACAGTTACGGTTTTGAAAACTCATACGCATTTTTAGTTTCTAAAGACGTCGCAGAAGAGTTTAATTTAGAAAAAACGTCTGACTTAAAAGATCACGCAGACCAATTAGCATTCGGTGTCGATTCAAGTTGGATGAACCGTAAAGGTGACGGATATCAAGGATTTATCGATACGTATGGATTTTCATTTAATGACATTAGTCCAATGCAAATTGGTTTAGTCTATGATGCTTTAAACGCAAATAGTATTGATGTTGCGTTAGGTTATACGACAGACGGAAGAATCGCAGCATACGATTTAGTCGTATTAGAAGATGATTTACAATTCTTCCCACCGTATGACGCGTCACCATTCGCAACTTTTGAAGCACTTAATAATCATCCTGAAATTGACGTTGCGTTAAGCAAATTAGTTGGTAAAATTTCAACAGAAGAAATGCAACGATTAAACTACCGTGCAGATGGTGAAGGTATCGAACCAGCACTCGTTGCTGAAGAATTTTTAGAAGAACATAACTATTTTGACGATGAAGAAACGGAGGCTAAATAATGGTTCTTTCAAATATATTTACAGAACTATCGACGTATTACTCAAATAACTTTACGTATTTACTTCGCCTCTTTTTTGATCACTTATTAATGTCTGTATACGGAGTATTATTTGCTGCGATTATTGGGATTCCACTCGGTATTTTAATCGCGCGATTTGGTAAACTTGCAAACCCAATTATTACGCTTGCAAATATTATCCAAACAATGCCAGCGTTAGCATTACTTGCTATTTTTATGCTCGTCATGGGACTTGGACAAACAACAGTCGTATTTACAGTGTTTTTATATGCTCTACTACCAATTTTAAAAAACACATATGCTGGAATACGCGGTGTCGACCCAGATATTAAAGATGCTGGAAAAGCGATGGGAATGACGAAAAATCAGGTGTTACGTATGATTGAATTACCACTCGCGTTATCTGTAATTATCGGTGGGCTTCGTATTGCACTCGTCGTTGCGATTGGTGTCGTTGCGATCGGGTCATTCATCGGTGCACCGACGTTATCAGACGTCATCATTCGTGGTACGAATGCAACTGACGGCACAGTATTCATATTAGCAGGTGCATTACCGATTGCTTTAATTGCAATTATTATTGATATTGCATTAAGATTTTTAGAATTTAAATTAGACCCAACTAAAAAGACATCTGCTTAACTGTAGATGTCTTTTCTTAAAGGAGAAATTACTATGGCAATGTTAGACATAAACTTTCACTCAAATACTCTTGGCAAACATCATGAATTTAAAGTTTTTTTACCAGAAACTACTGATATGTTTGAAAATAATGACGTTCAGCCACTTCGTACCCTAACTGTCCTCCACGGATTATCCAGTGATCATACAATGTTTTCAAGATATACAAATTTAGAAATGTATGCAAATGATCACAACTTAGCTGTAATACTACCAAATGCAGATCATTCATTTTACTTAAACATGAAATATGGTCATAGTTATTTAGACCATATTAAAGAAGTCTGGCAATATGCACATAATATACTACCATTATCTAAAAAACGTAAAGATAATTATATTACTGGAAATTCAATGGGTGGTTTTGGTGCATTTTATGTATCATTTAATTTTCCAGAGTTATTTAGTAAAACTATCCCAATGAGTGGCGCTTTAGGCGTAAACGAAGACTTTTTAAACTTCGATTGGTACGATTTTGACATTCAGTCATTAATCGGTGACAACACCGAAATAAAAGAGTCTGAACTAGATAGTGAAACTATTATCCACAGAGCGATTCAAACGCACGGTAAAGAGAATCTTCCTGAAATTTATGTTTTATGTGGTACTGATGATTTCTTAATTGAGTCCAACAAAGTTTTTATTAAACAATTAAAATCAGCAAATCTTAACGTAGAATCTCAATTTAAACCAGGTGGTCATACATGGAGTTATTGGAACGAATCTATTAGAGATGCGGTTGATTGGATATTTAAAGATATAGAAGTCGATAAAAGTAGACAAATCATCAACTGGGTCGGGTAAATAATAATCCCCTTAAAACAAAATCGTTTTAAGGGGTATTTCATTTATTTTAATCCTTTTTCACTAATAAATTCTGAAAGAATAGAATTTAAATTAGGTATTGTGACTTCATTTAAATTATAAAATACACGTGCAGATGACTTTTCAATATTAATCACACGATTTAAATCAATTGGTGTACCGATAATAACGACATCTGCATCAGATTGATTAATAGTTGCTTCTAAATCTTTCAGTTGTTCCTCCCCATATCCCATTGCTGGTAGCACATGATCTAAATGGGGATATTGTTTAAACGTATCTATTAAAGTTCCGACGGCATATGGTTTTGGGTCAATAATTTCTTTTACACCTAATCGCTCTGCTGCTACAGTACCTGCGCCAATCTTCATCTCTCCGTGAGTTAACGTCGGACCATCTTCAACAATTAATACACGTTTATCTTTCACTAATTCAGGGTGGTCTATTGTAACTTCTGATTCTGCTTTAATAATTGTACTATTTGGTGCGACTGCTTTTATATTTTCTTCTACAGTTTCAATATTTTCTTTTTTAGCACTGTCAATTTTGTTAATAATTGTTACGTCTGCAGTGCGTAATGAGACTTCACCTGGGTAATACTCTAGTTCGTGTCCAGCACGATGCGGATCTAGAACAGTAATCGCTAAATCTGTCTCGTAGAAAGAAAAGTCGTTATTACCACCGTCCCATAAAATAACGTCACATCCGTCTGGATCATTTTCTGCTTCATTTAATATCGCTTCATAATCCACACCAGCGTATATAATATTTCCACGTTCAACGTGTGGTTCGTATTCTTCCATTTCTTCAATTGTACAATTATGCTTTTTCAAGTCTTCAATTGTACCAAAGCGTTGGACACGTTGAGCGACTAAGTCACCGTACGGCATTGGATGACGAATCACCACGACGTTTAACCCTTCATTCAGTAATGTCTCTACTACTTTACGAGATGTTTGAGATTTTCCTGTACCTGTACGTGTTGCACATACAGAAATCACAGGTTTACTACTTTTTAATTGTGTATCTTTTAGTCCAAGTAATTTAAAATTCGCACCTGCTGAATTCACACGCGCACCCATTTGCATCACTTTTGTATAATGTACGTCACTATATGCAAATACACATTCATCAACGTCATATCTTTTAATTAATGATTCTAATTCTTCTTCTTTAAAAATTGGAATACCTTCAGGATATAATTCACCCGAAAGTTCTTTAGGGTACTTACGTCCATCGATATCTGGAATTTGTGCTGCTGTGAAAGCAACTACATTATATTCTTCATTATTGCGGTAGTACGTATTAAAATTATGGAAATCGCGTCCTGCTGCTCCTATAATTATTACGTTTTTCTTTGCTTTCATTAACAATCAGCTCCTAAAAATTTTCTATGTAATTAATAATACATATAATTGTATATTAATACAATATATTCTAAATTTTTAAATAAAAAAAGCATTATCGAAAAATCGATAATGCTAATTATTCATATTGATTTCTTATTTAACTATATACCTTTGTCTTCTGAAGTTTCTTCAATATAATTTTGTACTTCTTCAGAGTGCTCTTCAGGCGTATTGTGTAAATAATTATCAAGTTGTTTTTCATCTGGACGAATTGTTAGACCGAGATATTTACGTTCGTTATTTGCATCTTTAAAGAACGCAAATACCATTAAAATTACGACAACACTAAACGGTAATGCGGCAATAATCGCAGCAGACTGAATCGCACTGAGTGCTTCTTCTCCCCCTGCAAGTAGTAATACAACTGCAATTGCAGATAAAGAAATACCCCATATGACTTTCATGATTGTAGATGGTTGTAATGAACCATTAGATGTCTGCATACCAAGAACGAATGTGGCCGAGTCTGCACTCGTTATAAAGAATACTGCAACTAGGAAAATCGCAATCACCGATAGTAATGTACCAAGTGGTAGCTTATCGAATATCGCAAATAGTTGCTCTTCTGGTGCAAGTTCTGCTATCCCTGGGAATTGTAATGCAATGTTCATTCCTGTCGTGCCAAATACACTAAACCAAACAATCGCAATTAATGTTGGTACGAGCATAACTGCTAGGACGAATTCTCGAATTGTACGCCCTCGAGACACACGTGCAATAAATACACCTACAAATGGCGTCCAGCTCAACCACCAACCCCAGTAGTAAATCGTCCAGTCTTGCAACCATTGAGATTTCTGAGGGTTATTAAAACCTGAGTCTAAAGTTTGATACATAAATTCTTGTAAATAGACCCCCGTTGACGTAGTCATCATTGTGAAAATCGCAAGTGTAGGACCTACAATTAATACGATTAAAAATAAAATTCCTGCAAGCACCATATTAGTATTACTTAACAATTGAATCCCTTTAGATAACCCTGTATATGCACTGAGTAAAAAGAGAATTGTAACAACAATAATAATGATAAGTTGAATGGAGAATCCGTTTGGAATTCCAAATAAGTACGTGAGTCCCCCGTTAATTTGAAGTGTACCGACACCAAGAGAGACCGCAACACCAACGACTGTGGCGAAGACTGCGAGAACATCAATGATTGTTCCGAGCCATCCATCCACCTTATCTCCAAAGATTGGACGTAATGTTTTAGAGATTAGACCATTCTCCTCTTTACGAAATGCTGCATAAGCTAATGCAAGCGCAACTACTCCGTACGCTGCCCAAGCGTGAATCCCCCAGTGCATGATCGTCGCACGCATTGCTTCGAGTGCTTGATCTTTTCCACCTTCACCAGTTGAAGGATTCACCATGTGACTAATTGGTTCAGACGCACCATAGAACACTAATCCAATTCCCATTCCTGCACTAAATAACATCGCTAACCAAGAAATCGTCCTGAATTCTGGCTTTTCATCGGGCTTACCGAGCTTTAATTTTCCGATAGGACTGAGCGATAAAAAGATACAGAAAAAGATAAATCCTGTCATAATAATCATATAGTACCAGCCGAGATTGACTGAAATTGCATTCGCTATTTTTCCAGCAATATTTCCAAACTCCTCTGGGAAAAATACACCTATCAATACAAGCAGAAGGACGACTACTACAGAGACTTTAAATACATTTGTTAACCGTTTACCTTCATTGTCTGTCAAAATTTTCTCTCCTTTTGTAATTTTATAACATACTATTATAAGACATTTAACATCTGGTGAGTCAAGAAGAACTCTTATTTTATTCTTTTTTAAAGCATCACACCTTACATTTCGATATGATAATATTATAAATATCCAAATTTATTTTTATAACCGAAAAGAGGTCAACACATATGGCATACGTTGCTGAAACTGAAATCCAATTATTATATGCAGATACGGACATGATGGGTGTGATGTATCACGGAAATTATATAAAATGGCTAGAGCTTGGGAGAATTCAATTAATTGAAGATCTCGGGTTTAGTTATGTTGAAATGGAAAAAGAAGGATTCGTCGCACCGATTCACAACGTTAATATTACGTATAAAAACCCAATTATTTATGGAGACCGTGCATTTGTACGCACGTGGGTAGAAAAGAACACCGGAATTCGCGTGACGTACGGATTCGAAATCGTCAATGAAGCACGTGAAACGTGTGCGGACGGTGAAGTGACATGTATCGTCGGTAAAAAGACAGAAACTGGTTTTCGTCCAGTAAACTTTAAAAAGGCGTACCCAGAATGGTTTAACAAGTACGAAGAAATAAAAGTAAAATAATAAAAAACATTAAAAAACACGTGCGTCTCTATGGTGGGACACACGTGTTTTATTCTTCTAGCGTTAAACCATTTCGCTCGAAAATGAATTTATGCTTATTAAAACTAATTTCCCCGTCACTCATTTCAGCGCGTTCATTTACGATACCCTCTTTAATAAGTGCGCGGAGTTTTTTATCATCATAAAGGATGACCATCTTTTGAGTGATTGTATCATCACCATTCACTGTAAAGTCAAACTTCACAGTCCCTCGTGGTAATTTTTCATATTTTTCTTTTAGTTTTTGTTTTTCATCTTGTAATGACTCTCTCGCGTCTTTTGTCGTCTCATAGCCCCAGTATTTTAAAGGTGCGGTCGTTTCGTAAATCTCTTTTGTTACCACATTGTCTTTATGATATACCGTCACTGTACGATTATACTCTTCAAATGTTCCAGTGAATACGGACTTTTTTGTAGACACACATGCTGTAAGTACGAGTACTAGAGCGAGTAAAGTTATTATTTTAATAATCTTCAATATAAGCACATACCTTTTAACATTGTACGTGTTATATCGTAACATAAATTGCTTATATACGAACAGCTATTACGCTGTTGATAAAACACACACAATCGATTATTCCTGTTCTTTTAGACCGTCTGCTTCGTATTGTTCTTTCGTTTCTTTAAAACTTACTGTTGACGCTGATTTATCACCATCAAGGAAACCAACTTCGATTAATCCTTGAACATTTTCAGGTGTTGTATAATCTAAGTCAAATGTCATGATGATTGCTTGTTTTTCTTCATCGACTTCGACATTTACTTTAACAGCTCCGTCGGGCGCATTGTTAGCAAGTTTTTCATATGCCTCTTGTTGAACCTCTGCTGCTTCTTTTGCTTCATCGTCATTTTCGATACCGCCTGCTTCATAAGACAACTCATATACGAGATGCTCTGACTGTATATCGTCACCTTCAACGACTACTGTTGACTGAACGTCCATGTCGTCAATCGTCCCTGTAAACACGTGTTCTGATGGACCTTTATTACATGCAACAAGTACTATAACCATTAAAGATAATAGTATCGTTCTTAGTTTCATTATTAAAATCTCCCTTATTATTTCTATTATACAATTAAATATTATGTATTAGAATAAGTCTAGAGGAACTTATCCTTTTTCAGTATTACCGCATCTTATTTTACTTCTTTCAAGCCACCCGATTTACTAAGAGTTTCTACTGTTTGTGAATGGCTTACAAAATCTGTACCATTGTAACCTGCCGTTACTACATTCGCATCTGCTAATGCTTTAACATTTTCAGGAGAATCGTAGTTTACGATGTGGAAAACTTTTATCATTTCACTTTCTTCATCGTTAACAATTTCAACACTTGCTATATCCTTAGGAACTCCGTTTAATGCTTTTTCAAACTCTTTACTCTTTTCTTCTATCAATTGTTCTGCATCTTTTTTATTTTCAACATTTATATCTTTGTATGCAACTTCAGACATCTGTACTTCATAGAGTATTTGATCTTTCTCAGTATCTACGACATACATTTTATAAAAATCTTCTACATCATTACTTGCTTCATAATAATACTTGTCGTATTTCTCAACATCTTTTTTATCAGCAACGAGTAGTACTTTTTCGTCTAGCGCTTTTTTATCTATGTTAGAATTTGAAGCAGAATCATCTTCAATCACTCCAAGCTCTTTTAATGACTCGATGAATGACTCATAGCTGACAGTTTCTTCTGTTCCATTACCCTCAACGATATCATACGCTATAAATGTTTGGACGTTCTCTGGGTCAGAGTAGTTATAGAACTTATCATACTTTAAAGCTTTTTCGTCTGGAAGGTTTTCTGCAGTCACTTTTGCGACGTCATCCGGAAGGTCTGATAGTAATTGATCATGATAGGCATTTTCTTGATCAACAAGTTGATTGGCTTCTTCTTCATTTTTTAAGTCATAGTATTCATACGGGATTTTTTCAACTTGATGTAGAGTTAAAAGAATATCATTTTCTTTGTCTGCAGTAATCTCAATATCTACTTCAATACCATCAATGACATTTGAGTAGTGTTCTGTCGTCACTTCACCTTTAGTAGCGTCTTTTTGTAGCGTATCTGTTTGATTACTTGTATTTTCTTTTGCATTATCTTTTTTTGTTTCATTTTCTTTTGACGTATTTTCTTGAGTCGTTTCTTCAGTTTTTTCATCTTTTTTAGTTGAAGTATCTTCGGCTTTGTCATCGGTCGGTGACTGACATGCAGTTAACATCACTATAGCAGCAGATAAAAATAATAGCTTCGCTTTCATGATTACTTACCTCTTTCTAAAATACTCAAAATTTTAAGCGTTTTTATTTTTTACAAATCGAATAAGCGAGTTTACACACTCTTTAAAAGAAAATAGTCCTCCTCTGTCCTAGATTTGAATGACATACATCGCATCACGTATCTCTTTTGTGATTTCTTTCGATCTCCATTCTCTTCTATAACCGAGACACGCACATATATATGTGACGCCATTCTCTATAAAGTTATGACGAAAATGAATATGGCCTGAAACGCTATATTGAATATCATATTCATTGTAGAAATCGTCATATTTTGTTGTACCCATAAATGCATTATAATAATCGAATATTTTATGAGGCATTGGAACACGAAATTTCTTATTCGTTGCAACATGTGTAACGAGGATAATTTTTTTATCTTTAACTTTTTCAAGATCTTTCTTAGTAAGTTCTGCAAAATAGTTCGCAACGTCTACATCTGAGATTTTAAAGTCAATATTAAACTTATCCTGCCAATGACCACCTTTAAACGTTCGGCGCTCTAACTCCTCATAAGAAAATCTTTCGCTCGCAAACGAATAATCATACCACGCAGGACTCCCGACAATTGCCCACTCATCATTAATAATATACGGTTTCTCCAAGAGAGAATTCGGCTGGTGCTTAAAATAATCGTAAATCTCCCACGACGACTTATCATCTCCGCTCGCATTCCAAAAATCATGGTTCCCGGGGATAAAAATCACCTTCACACCCGTCATACCTTCAACTGCTTGAGTGAATCGTTGCGATTCTTTATGATCATTTGAAATATCTCCGGCGATAACGAGTAAATCGAGCACAAGACGGCGCACCTCATTCGAAACCTCACGTAGAAACGTCGATTCGTTAATTTCATCATTATGATATCTATCAACATGCAAATCAGAAATTACACCAATTTTCATAAACATCGTCTCCAAAATTGTATATAGGGATAGTGTAGCAAAGAAGTGATTGTATTTTCACTGACACTATTTCTAATAATGATCTTTACTCTGATATAATAATGATAATTATTTAGGGGGAGAGCTTATGGAAGAACTTCAAATACATAATTTTAACTTTCACAAGGATGATATAAATTCGTTATCTGCAGCTGCTTTTAAAAACTATCCAATCGTTTATATTCTACATAATAATAGAAGTAAGCCGAAAGCTTATATCGGGCAATCGGTTCAAGTAAGAAATCGATTAAATAACCATTTAGCAGATGAAGAAAAAAGAGCCATGGAAAAGGCTCTTGTTATTGAACACAAAAAATTCAATCAATCAGCGACGTATAATATTGAAACAAAACTGATTAATTACTTCATTGCAGACCAGCAATACGAGCTCATTAATAAGAGTCAGATTACTAAGTCGCTGACGCATAATTACTACGAGAAACCAATGTATGACAAAGAAATTTTCGAGTCAATTTGGAATGTTCTTCTCAAAAGAAATATTGTTAAAAATAATATTTTAGAAATCGAAAACAGAGATATTTTTAAACTATCTCCTTATAAAGAATTGTCAGAGTCTCAAATGGATTTAAAAGAGAAAGTGCTCGATTTTTGCGAAAAGTATATCAGTGATAACAAAAAATCTGTCTTCTTTATTAAAGGAGAAGCCGGAACAGGTAAAAGTGTCATTTTAAGTTCTATTTTAAATACACTTCAAGATCTCTCAAAAGACGACAGCTCAAAACTTTACAAAACAGAGAATCACCTTCTTGTGAATCACAATGAAGTGTTAAAAGTATATGAAGATATTTCAAAGAGTCTTGCTAACCTCAAAAAGAAAAACTTTTTAAAGCCAACGACATTTGTAAACCAATCTGAAAATAAAAAAATTAAATCCGACGTCACACTTGTCGATGAAGCACACCTGTTACTCAGTAGAGAAGATAAATTTAACAACTTTAACTTTGATAACCATCTCGAGAAAATTATAGAGCACAGTAAAATCACGATAATCGTATTTGATGATAAACAGTTTTTAAAGCTTAAAAGTTTTTGGTCAGAAGATATGATTAAAACAATTACAAAAAACTTAAACTTTGAAGAATATACGCTCACCGACCAGTTTAGGATGAGAGCAAACGATGACGTTTATACATGGATTGACCAATTTGCCAATCATAAAGAAATTCTTAATTTTCCAAACTATGATGAAAACTACGAATTTAAAATCTTTGAAAGTGCCGGAGAAATGCATCAAGCAATTAAAGAAAAAGATAAGTTACACGGACTCTCTAGAGTCGTCTCAACATTTGACTATACACATAAAAAAGATGGTGCAGATTATTTTATAGAAGAACCCGGGTTTAAGTTGCCTTGGAATCGTACTTATGAAAAATCAACATGGGCAGAAACACCAGAAACCATTAATGAGGTAGGCTCGATTTATACTGTTCAAGGTTTTGACTTAAACTATGTCGGGGTAATTTTAGGTCCATCCGTTTCATACGATGAAGAAAACGACGAAGTTTACATTATTACGAAAAACTATAAAGATAGCGAGGCATTTAGATCTTCATCAAGAGGAACTCCACATTATCAGTTATCAAAAGCAAAAGAAGAGATCATACTGAACTCTATTAACATTTTAATGAAACGTGGGATTCGAGGATTATACATTTACGCAAGTGACGACAAATTAAGAGAAGCATTATTAAAAAAACAAGGCGGTAGATGATATGAAAGACTTAATTAAAGAAATCAATGAATTTAGAGATAAAAGAAACTGGCGTCAGTATCATAACCCAAAAGACTTATCGCTTTCTTTATCACTTGAAGCGTCAGAGTTACTTGAAAACTTTCAGTGGGTATCTGCAGAAGAAGGCACGAAAGAAAACTACCAAAATATAAAAGAAGAACTCGCAGATGTGTTTATATATGGCTTAATGCTCGCAGACGATTTAGACATTGATATGGAAGAAGCGATTCGTGAAAAGCTCGTTATTAATAATAAAAAATATCCAGAACCTAAAGATACAATTTAATCAGTAAATTATTTTTGTTGATGAATGAGCTGTTGGATTTGTCGGCGATCTCTCCTTTTCTCTTTAAATTCCCCGTATCGTCGGCGAATTATAACCTTCACCGTCGCTAACAGGGTTATCGTCGGCGAGTTTTTAAAATACCGACGGTAAACCGAGTATCGTCGGCGAAAAATGGGCTTCTCGGTCAAGTCTTAAATATTGTGTAAAATAAAAATCTCTCTGTTATTCTTTAGCTTCCACGAA
>NZ_KV793647.1:0-674 GCF_001808485.1 Nosocomiicoccus sp. HMSC09A07 | reverse complement strand
AACGCATTAGCGTTTCTTCAATGCCTTTTTAAAAATTAAAAACCTATGATCTGTTTAGGATCATAGGTTTATCAATTGATTATTACTACTAGGCTTGTGCCATATCATTAATTTCATAGTATTTTATAAAGTTTTCAAACATAGTTTTAAAATATTTATCAGTATAATCATACCCATGTTTTTCAGCATACTCTTGCCATGTCAAAAATTCTGTAGTTTTACTTGAAGCTTTATCAACGAAAGCAAAATTCAATTCTAAATCTCCGTTAGGATTTTCTACTAATTGAATAATTAAATAACCATTGTTATTATCTCCATATTTTTTGATTTCTTTAATAAAATCCTTTTTAAATATTTCTTGTCTTGTAATTGTTTCTAACCATTCTTTATAAAATTCTTGCTCCACTTCAAAGTTTCTTAACTCTTTTTGCTTTTGTCTTAATGAAAAATCTAATACATTATTTCTTTTAGCATAAGAAGTATATAAGTTATTTTCTACATGTAATACAAAACTCATAAGCTCTTTATACATTACCGTACCGTAACCCCATTGATAATGATAAAATTCATTCTTGACGATACCCTCATTATTAATTTTTTGTAATAAAATTTGTGTTCTTTGACCCATTTTAAAAACTCCTTTTTCTACCACTCTTATTATTTTGAGTGTGTAG
>NZ_KV793646.1:24459-56286 GCF_001808485.1 Nosocomiicoccus sp. HMSC09A07 | reverse complement strand
ATTGTGTGGCCTAGGCCACACAATCAACAAATTGACATAAAAACCTTATATAGTGGTTTCACATAAAGTGTTGCATTTAATATTGCAATTTAGGAATGAAAAATAATTGGTTATAATGAATTGTTAATATAGAAAATTCATTATAACCACATTGGAGTGGGTTATAATGAACAAAAAAGAGATAAAATTTAGTCAAAACTTTATTACCTCGAAACGACATATAAATAAAATTATGAGTAATTTAGAATTAAATAGCGATGATAATGTTTTTGAAATTGGTTCAGGAAAAGGCCATTTCACACTAGAACTGGTTCAAAAATGTAATTATGTAACAGCTATCGAGATAGATTCAAATTTATGTATTCAAACACAAAATAAAGTTACAAATTACGATAATTTTCGAATTATAAATAAGGATATATTACAGTTCAAGTTCCCAAACAACAGAACATATAAAATCTATGGTAATATACCTTATTATATAAGTACGGATATAGTACGAAAAATTGTCTTTGAAAGTAATGCAACAGTTAGTTACTTAATAGTCGAGGAAGGATTTGCTAAAAGGCTACTCAATACAAATCGTTCTCTAGCGTTACTTTTAATGACTGAAGTAGATATATCCATATTAAGTAAAATCCCTAAAGAATACTTTCATCCAAAACCTAAAATTAATAGTTCTTTAATTATGTTAAAAAGACACCCATCAAAAATATCACACAAAGATAAAAAAATATATAATAATTTTGTTATGAAATGGGTTAACCAAGAATACAGAGAACTATTTACTAAAAACCAGTTTAATAAAGCCTTAAGTTATGCAAAAATAAAGGATTTAAGGAACATTAACTTCGAACAATTTTTATCAGTATTTAATAGCTATAAATTGTTTAATAACTAAGTGACAAATTCCTTAGCATTTAATAAAAAGGATTGCCATCTAGGCAGTCCTTTTTTGGTATTTTCCATTCACCTAGTGTGTTCAACTTTGCTCATATATTATCATATTATTCGGACTACACTAATTTCCCTCCATTAGATTCGTTTTCTAAAGTAACACCGTCTTTTTTATATGAATTCTCAACTGCTCTACGTAAATATTCGACATCAAATCCTGCGCTTTGATAACCTTCTAAAATGATTGAGTAATAGTAACAACTCGGCTGCTCAAGTGGTCTGCCTTCATTCATAATATAGACCATCGCATTTACTGTCTTTTTATCTACTTTAACTTTCATCATTTCTTTTCTATACAGATGTGGCCATCCTTCATAACGATCAAGTGCCTTTTCGTCACTAGAGGTAATCTGCCACACAAGGACCGGAACGCTTTCTCCCTTGCATGGTTCAACCGTTGCAACAGCATGCGCGTGTGGCCCCCTAAAAACGAGTTTGTGGTCCTTTATTTCACTTGTTCCTACTACCTTTGCCGTTGGACACCTGTTTGCCATTTGCTCTAGATTTAAATTTGATCCGTAGGCAATATATAATTTCACCATCATTTCAATCCTTTCACAATTTACTTTTGAATGATCCCAGGTGGCTTAACCAACCCGGAATCTCCATGTCAACCCTGATTTTCAGGGCATCTAAAGCTAATAGAAAAGGGTTTCGCTCGTTTATCCATCCAAAATAAACTTCAGCGAAACCCTATAAACCTTATTCTATCAACACTTCAACTCTTCCTATTCATCCACCCTAGACAATAACGCCACAATTTCACAGTGGGACGAGCCACCAAGCTTGATGTCTAGCGCTTTTTTATGGGTGAGTACGTTTGCGGGAACATATCGACTAAAGGTGTACGTACGTGGGAACATATCAATGAATTTACTCAAATTCGGAACCTGAAATAGTTCTAATCAATACACAAAAAGACTCCCATTCAGCCGGGAATTTGTTGCTTCAACTTCTTTTAGATTACGTTTTTCTCGAATAATTTCATTCTAGAAAATAGAATTCCAACTGAACATCGTGTCAGTTGGATAAAATTGGGTTTATATTAATGATATTGACGTGAAAATTTATTCTTACCTTGATTTTAGAAATAACAATTACATATAATTTCTTAAGTAAATAATTTGTCAATAAACTTCATAGAGCATTTGAACTACTTAGATTATCAGACTTTTTTTCGAGATTCATGATGACGACACCAACAATAATGATCATAAGACCGAAAACGTTTAAGCCTGAGAGGATTTCATTAAAAAGAAACATTCCAACTAAAGCTGTTCCTGCAGTCCCAAGTCCAGCCCATATGCTATATGCGACACTTAGTGGAATAAACTTTAGAGAAATAATTAACAAAGTAAAAGAAATTCCAAAGCCAATGACAAGAGCAATACTAGGAATTAAATTCGTAAACCCATCAGATAGTTTAAGCATCGATGTAGCAAAAATTTCAAATAAAATGGAAGTAAATAAAATCAAATAATATTTCATACCATAATAACTCCTTTTTAAATTCTCATTAATACAACGCCAACAATCAGTAAAAGAATACCTACAGCGCCTTGTATAGTTATTTTTTCCTTAAAAATTAAAAAACCTACGAGTGCTGTTAATGCTGTTCCTGTCCCACTCCAAGCTGCATAAGCGAAACTTAACGGTATGGAAATTAATGACAATGAGAGTAAATAAAAGGCTAACGCATACCCAATAATTACCCCAAGGATCGAAAGTACTTTTTTATTGCTACTTATTGAAGTTAGTTTCATCATGCTTGTACCAAATACTTCCGCAAGAATCGCACTTACTAAAAATACATATGCCATTTAAATCACATCTCTTTCCATTAAATCACAATAATGAAGCACTATTTTTTCCATTCTTTCTTTAAAAATATCCACATAGCTATACATGATAGAAAACCAAATTCCGTCACAAATCAAACGCAGTTCTAAAATCTTATCAGGATTTCCTTTGTCTTGATCGAATAGTTTGATCCAGTGTTCAGATACGGATTCCCACAGTTCTATACTCTTTCCATCTTCTAGAGAAGAAATAAAAACCGATGGAAGCAAAACATTTTCAGTATCATCTAAATAGTCAATGGTTGCTAATGCATATGCCCGTGTAAATTGATAAGATCCAGACAGTTTAGATTTATATTTGTTAATTTTTCCCTCGAATTGTTCTATCACCATTTTATTCATATTTAATAATAATATTTCTTTACTATCAAAGTGATAGAGAACACCACCTTTTGTAATTCCAGACTTCTCGGCAAGGTACTGCATGGTTAATTTTTGGATACCTTCCTCATTTATAATCTTAGCCGCATTTGTAAGAAGTTCTTCTTTTTTACTCAACATACATCACTCCAGTTATCTATATTACTGTACTGAACGTTCAGTACAGTAATATTAGCAAATCATTTTTAAATTGTCAATTATTGATTTTATATAAAATGATACTGTTATAAAAAAATGCCTACATCTAGTAGACATTCTTGAATTATTAATATTTGTTTCGGTAATGCTCCCTAAATTCGCATATCTTCCTGACCTACTGACCAAATGGCAATACTCTGAAACTTCCACTTGTAAGTTGTCCCTATTATCCAATCAACTAGACTATCGATATCTTGATAATAAAGAATTGAAAAGCCGATGAAAAGTTACCTCCGATTTCACAGGGTCATGCAATTAATCTATACATCAATTTCAACAATCATTTCAGACTTAAATTCAATCTCCAACTTTTCAGGATGAACTACAATTCTCTCAACCATCCGCTTAACTAGCTGCTCATCATACGTTTCTAGTTCGCATGTTTGCTCTTTTAATAACGCTGATATTTGTTCCAATCGTTCTCTTCCATTATCTTGTTCTGCAATCTCTAGTTGAAGTTGTTGTTTTTCTTCTCTACGTTTGTAAATATTATCGACAACGTCATTATAGTCTTTGTTCGAATTCGCTAGGCCGATTAAAGAATGTTGCAAGGCTTCCAGTTCTTTTTCAACTTTCACCAGTTTATCGTGTAAATGACTTGATAACGTATGTGCAATATTTTGTTCTAAGACTTTTAGAAAGTTGCTCCGATTTTTAAACAGTTCATTTATCGCTTGGATAACGGCTTGCTTTAAGTCATCTTCTCTAACAGTTCGCGCATCACAAAACACTCCTGTATTTTCAAGCCTGCTGACGCATCGCCAAACGATTGACCTCTTCCCTCGGTTATTCCAATGGACTCTTCTAAATATTTCTCCACAGTTTTCACAAAATACAATCTGAGCCAAACTGTAGTTACTGCTGTAATTTCGCCTTTGTCCATTTTTACTAATATGAGCGATTTTTCGTTTTTTCAATTCTTCTTGTACTAACATGAAAAGGTGCTTTGGTATGATAGCTTCATGATTGTTTTCTACATAATATTGTGGAACAACCCCATCGTTGTTCACTCGCTTTTTCGATAAGAAATCGACTGTATATGTTTTTTGAAGGAGTGCATCTCCCATATATTTTTCGTTCGTCAGAATTTTATGCAGTGAACTACTGTACCATTTCTTTCTTCCCGCACCTGTTAATATGCCGTCCGCTTCAAGTCCTTTTGCAATTTTATTTAAGCTAAATCCTTCCAGGTATTCTCGGTAAATTCGCTTGATGATTTCCGCCTCTTCTGGCACAATGACTAAGCGTTTATTTTCATCTTTTGTGTAGCCGAGAAATCGATTATGGTTTACTTGCACTTCGCCTTGTTGGTATCGATATTGAATACCAAGTTTTACGTTTTGGCTAAGCGACTGACTTTCTTGCTGAGCAAGTGACGCCATAATCGTCAACATCACTTCCCCTTTCGCATCCATCGAATTGATATTTTCTTTTTCAAAGAATACGGGTATATCTTGTTCTTTCAGCTTTCTTATATATTTCAAGCAATCTAACGTGTTCCTTGCAAATCGGCTAATGGACTTTGTAATGATCATATCGATTTTTCCATCCATACAATCAGCTATCATTTTATTAAACTGTTCTCGCATTTTTGTGTTCGTTCCTGTAATGCCATCGTCTGCATAAACTCCTGCAAGTTTCCACTCGGGATTAGCTTGAATGTATGACGTGTAATGTTCGATTTGCACTTCATAACTCGTTGCCTGTTCATCACTGTCAGTTGATACTCGGCAATAAGCAGCTACCCTCAGCTTTTGCTTATCACTTACTTCCCTCGTTCTTCTTGGTCTTGCCGGGATGACTGTAACATTTCTTGAACTTTCCATACTCTAGGTCACCACACTTTCTATTAAACTGTAAACATATTCTGCTTGTTTATATGGGTTGTCATGTTTGATATCGATAGATGGTAAAGTGAATGTGGGAATTTCAAACGGGGTTTCTTCTTGTTTTTTATTTAGTCTTCCTAATTTTTTTGCCCGTTTATATCTTTCTATCTTCACTTTTTCAAATAATTCTTTTGATATTAAGGTAGGAAAAATATCCGTTCCTAAGTATCTTTCATCCGTTAATATTCGGGTAATACCGCCATGATTTCGCTTTATTCCCGCTTCCTTAGCGGCATTTGCTAATGACAATCCTGATAAATACGCTTGAAAAAGATGCTGCAGTTGTTTCAGCTCTTCTTTATTTATGACTACTTTACCGTTTTCAATTTGATAGCCAAATGGTGTATGTGCCATCACCTATTCACCTCTTCCTTTAGCAACAAGCCACTTTTTAATAAAAAACCTATTTTTGTTGACGAGTGTATATAAACCTTTTCAATATATTCGTTAAATATCGTTTCTTCAAATGATGCAACCTTCTGCTGTTTATTGGTGAAACTCATCAGTCTTTTCAGTTCGTAGACTTGTTCTTCTTCGTTGCGAATAAGTCGTAGCAACCGTTCTTTATCCTCCAACAACTCATTAATTTGGTTGTCCATTTTCGCCCGTTGTTCTTCATACAATTTCTGTTCTAAAAACTTATCATCCATTAGCTTTTTCAACATTTGACTCTTCGCATAGCACTCAGTCAATTGCAATTCAATATGATCGAGCTGTTCTTCTGTATCATGTTTAAAGCCATTTTTCATTGTTTCAAAAAGTGGATGTAGTATTTCTTTTCGAGCAAAAACGAGTTTGTTCATCATTGTAATAAAAGCTTGATGAATGCGTTCTTCCTTAATGAAAAGCATCGAACATTCATCTCTGTTTTTAATGTGTGTTGAACAGCACCAAGCAATATATTTTCTATGCGTAGAAGTGTGAATTCTCCTTTTAAATGTATCGCCACATTCCGCGCATTCAATTTTCCCTGAAAAAGGATAACGGTTTAAATACTTTCTACTTCCAGCAGCTACATTCTTTTGGCTTGCTTGATATTCTAGCATTCGATTAGCCGCTTCAAAATCAGTATGTGTGATGATTGCTTCATGATGATTTTCAATTAAGTATTGATCCAGTTCACCTTGATTTACTTTTCGATTAAAATGCTCATCAGTAAAAGTCTTTTGAAGTAGCACATCTCCAGTGTATTTTTCGTTCTTAACAATTCCACGTATCGTAGAACCTGTCCAATTGCCATTTCGTTTTGTTGGAATTCCTTCTTCATTTAACTGCCTGGCAATTCTTTCCGTTCCTATTCCTTCTAGTACACTGTTAAAAATCCGCTTGACGACCTGTGCTTGTTCTTCATTTACAATTACTTGTTCATCGATATAATCGTAACCGTATGGCGGGTACGATAACTTGTAAATCCCTCGTTTAAATCTTTGTCTAATCGACCATTTACTGTTTTCGGAAAGTGACACTGATTCATTTTCTGCAAGGCTACTTAAGATTGAAAGCATGATTTCACTTTCCATCGAATTTGTATTGATGTCTTCTTTTTCAAAATAAATGTGTACACCTAAGTTCATCAATTTTCTGACTAACTCTAAGCAATCAATTGTGTTTCTCACAAATCGACTAATTGATTTTGTTAAAATGAAGTCAATCTTTTCTTTTTCACAGTCAGATATTAATCGAAGCAATTCTGATCGTCTATCCTTTTGGTCCCTGTTATGCCTTCATCACTATAAATGTCGACAAGTCGCCATTCATCATTCTTTTCAATCAAAGTTTTGTAGTGTCGTCTTTGAGCCTCTAGGCTAAACAGCTGATCCTCATTTGATGTTGACACTTGTATATATGAGGCTACCTTTTGTTTCGGATTTACTGATGAATATTTTGACATATCAAGTGTTGTTATCTTTCTCATCCACTCACTCCCTTTCTTGTACGTGACATATTTGCGTTAGAACACTGTTAAATCAAGATTTGTCGCACATTAAAGGACCTAATAATGTATTGAATTTTTGACGAATTAATTTACTTATTTGATCGAATTCTTCCTGAGAAATAAGCTCCTCTTCACGTAGTTTCATAAGCATTTTTTCAGCAAGATGAAAATGAAGTTCATTAATAGTTGATATGTAATTGAAGTTCTAGATATAATGAAAGTAGATTATTCAGCAAACGGTCAATTTTATTGGAGGGATGATTGAAATGTTTAATTTAAATAATGCTAAACTAGAGAAATTGGATATTGAAGAACAAGAATATCAAATTGAACAAGATGAATTAGATATTGAAGAACAGGAATATCAAATTGAACAAGATGAATTAAATATTGAAAGGCAAAATATTTAATCGTTTTTAAAAGGTTGGTTTTTAACACCCTGTTTAAAAATTACAAATAAATTTCTTTTGAAATTTTATAAAAAGGCTCAAAGAGAGAATTGTTTGAAGTGTTATAATTAAATTAAATAATTCCACAATCGGGCGCGATTGTGGAAGATTAAATAGTCATTTAAGTTACAACCGAAGAGTTTAACTGCTCCTCGGTTGTTTTTATTTACTCATATTTCACAAACACATCTTTAAATCCAGCTTTCATTACTTTTAATTGTTGCTTACCCACATTTTTAACACTTCAACCTTTTACTTTTCCACCCTTGACAACAGCGCCACCAACTCCACATGCACTGTATGCGGAAATAGATCTACAGGTTGTACGATTTTTAGTTCATAGCCAAAATCTCTGAGCCATGTGATGTCTTTTGCGAATGTTTCTGGGTTACATGAAACGTATACTACTCTATCTGTTTGAAGGCGTCCGATTCTACGCATTACTTTTCCACCTGCACCTGATCTTGGTGGATCGAGCATAATGACATCTGGTCTACCCCAGTTTTCTAGCACTTCGTCGATACCGCGTCTAGCGTCCTTTGCGAGGAAATAAGTATTAGTAACATCGTTATCTTCAGCGTTTTGTTTCGCTGATTCTATAGAACTCTCGACAATTTCAATTCCAGCGAGTCTTTTAACACGCGTTGCAAATGGTAATGAGAACGTTCCTACTCCGCAAAATAAGTCAATCATCGACTGATCTTTCGTCGGTTTCACGAAGTCTATCGCGAGGTCTACTAATTTTTCTGCTTGTCTTGGATTTGTTTGGAAAAACGTATCAAACCATAGACGGTAATTAAACCCGTACATTTCGTCATGAATATAATCTCTACCATGAAGAACAACTGTACGTTCTGATTGCGTCATATCTGCTAAATCCGTATTTTTTGACCACGTAATACTCTCGATATTTTCTATTTCAGATACTAACGTTTTTAATAGTTTATTAATTTCTTCTTCATATGGTTCTGGATCATCTGCAGCAAATATCGCACACATGACTTCACCTGTATGTTGAGATTCACGCACCATTAAGTAACGTAAAATTCCTTCTTTTGTATCTTTGTTGTACGTTTTAATACCACTTTGCTTCGTCCACTCTGAGACTAAATTCATCACTTTTTCAGTCTCACTACCAGCAATTAAACATGAATCAAGGTCTATAATATTTCTAAAGTTATCCATTTCATGGAGACCTAGTTCACCGTTACTACCGAACGTAAACTCCATTTTGTTACGATAACGCCACATATTTTCTGCACCGATAATTGGACGAATCACTGAAGGATCGAAACCATTGTTTTCGATGTGCATTTTAACCGCATTTTCTTTTACTTTTAGTTGCGCATTATAATCAAAATGTTGCCACTGACATCCACCACAAATATCAAAATATTTACACGGTGCGTCGATACGGTTGTCATCTTTTTTTAAAATTTCAATTGGATGCGTAAACGCACTTTTACGGTTCATAGCATTTGGTACTTCAACACGGACTACTTCTCCAGGAATAGTGAGAGGAATTGTTAAACGTAAATTCTTACCTTTACCCTCCCAATCATCTCTTCGATACTTAGTAACTCCTTGACCTTTTTTATTAAAACTTTTTATTGTCACATCATATGTACGTGACTTTGACATAATCTTCACCTTCTACATTTCTTCTTTAGTTTCTAGACTAATTAAAGTAATAGACATTACCGTCTCCATCATAATTATCTGAATTAATTGTTTACATTACCTCTTCAATTAAATTATAAATTGTACCAATAACCTGAGCAAAATCTATTCCTTTAGCATATGGGTTTTTATTCTGATATCTACTCCATCTATCCCTAATTGATTCATTATTTTTTATAAGATTTATAATTTCAATAGCTCTATCTTTGGAAATATTTGTTTTTCTATATTTAAAAGTAAGTGATACAGCTCTTTTCAAATCTTCAAAATTTATTTTTTCTATTTGTGTGCTAAAAATTGTATAAACATCATAATAGTCCTTACTCCTACTATTATTTTCAGCTCTAGTTAATATCGTATGGAGTTTTTCCGACAAAACAGACTCAATTGGATAACATTTAAGGTCATATCTATCTCCTAAGATTGTCTGATATTCCTCATCAACTGGACTAGGATAAACTGAATCTCCTGTTGCAATATCTACAGCAAAAGGAATCCTTATGTTTGATAGATGGCCAATTAATTTAAATCTATGTCCACCATATTCATCATCAGAGCGTATTCTTTCACCATGCCCGTCAATTTCAAACCAAACGTCTGATTGATTAATTTCTGAAATTATTGATATTAAAATAGATTTAATATTGTCAGAGTCGATGTTAATTCCCTTTGCTAAAAAGTCTATATCTTGAGTAGCTCTATTTTGAACTCCTAACTTATATGTCAGTAGAATACCTCCCTTAAGCATGAAATTATCTTTATACTTACTTTGTGACAAAAGTTTTAGGAATTCATCAAAGAAAAATTGATTTAGCGCTAAATTATAGTTAATCTTTAATTCCATAGCTTTATTTCTAATTTTTGCAGTTATACTATCTTTATTCATATACAATAACCTCTAAAATATTTTCAATCTGTTCGGATATTCCAAATATATTCGCATATTTTCTTAATTTCCATATATCTTTACTATCTCTCTTCAGATAAAAATTCCAAGCTTTTGAAAATATTTCAGGATCTTGATTTTTTCGATCTCTAACAATATCACAAAGTGTTCTTTCCATATCATATACCGAAACTATATTACCTATCTCCGTTTTAACCTCAGTAATTCCCACTTCGTACCATTCTTTTTTTACATGATGAGGTATAACCATATCTTTTACTCTCCAAGTATTATATCCCTGATATACCGTAACTTCGTTAGTAAAAGGTAGTCTTTCAGTCAGACCATGTAGATAAAGCGCGGTTTGATAAGAATAAATGCATACCTTATGTTGAAGTTGGAAAATATATAGTTCATCATAATTATCATAGGAAGGATGAAGATAAACACCTCTTGCTACTCTTTCAAGTTCACCATTTCGAACCATATCTGTAAGATACCAAGAATCTATACTTTTTTCTGTAGCTTCTGATGCTGTAATTATTCCATTATTTTTTTTAATAATATTATTTATTTTTTTCTTGTTCATAAAAAACTTCCTTTTGTGCTTTATTATATATAAAACAAAGCACAAAAGGAAGTAATAAATAGAAATCATATCAATTCAAATTTAATCATTTTTCCTTGTCAGTGACACTAAAGCCTCCACGTGATACGTCTTTGAAAACATATTGTACGGTGTGACTGGTCCTATTGTATATTTTTCACTTAATATTTTTAAATCGCGTCCGAGTGTTGCTGGATTACATGAGATATACACGATTCTCTCTGGTTCCACTTGTAAAACCGTATCTAAAAATGTACGGTCGCACCCTTTCCTCGGTGGGTCGATAAATAATGCATCGATATGTTTTTCGTTTACAATCTCTTTAATTTTCTCTTCAGCTTTACCTAATACATACGTCGCATTTTTTATGTCGTTTAACTTTGCATTGTCTCTTGCGTCCTCGACTGCACTTTCGACGACTTCTACACCAATTACTTCATCCACTTTGTCTGCTAATAATTGACCGATCGTACCAATACCTGAATACGCATCGATGACGACGTCTGTTTTTGTTAGTGCAGCCCGTTCGATTGCTTCACTATACATCTTTTCTGTAATTTCATGATTTACTTGATAAAACGATAAGTCTTTCACTTTAAATTGTTTATTTAATAACTCATCCACTATATATGACTTACCGTATCGTACGACTGAGTTGTAACTCGTGACGAGATTTGTTCTTTCAGTGTGAATGTTTTGAATGACACTTGTAATTCTAGCGTCTTGAACGAGTTCATCGACTAATGGTTTAAATGTATATGATTTACCATTCGTAACAAACACGATTTGTATTTCACTGTCATCGTGATTAGAACGGATGATTAAGTGCCTTAAAAACCCAGTATGTTTCTCTTCATTGTAAATTGAAATGTCGTATTTTACTATCAGTTTTCTTAACACTTCGATGATCTCGTTATGACTTCTTTTTTGAATCATACAATGATCGATATCGACGACGTCTTTACCATTTTTTTGAAATTGACCGATAACCACTTTACCACGCTGTTCTCTCACTGCAAACGCTGTTTTATTTCGGTAATAATATAGTTCGTCAAGTTCAACTGTATCGTTCACTTCTATATCTTTAATATGACGTCTTAACGTATTTAAAACCGCTTCTTTTTTAAAGTCTCGTTCCTCGGTTTCATTCATATGTTGAACGTGGCATCCACCACAGATGTCATAATATTTACACGGTGGATTTACACGATTTTCACTTCTCGATAAAACATCTACTACTTTCCCCTGACTAAACTTATTACCAGTCTGAGTGAGTGTATATGTAATTGTTTCATTTCTTATAGCGCCATCTATAAACGCGAGGTGATTTTCTTTTACAACACCTCTACCGTCATGTGTATATCCTGACACTTTACTTTTATATGTATTGTCCATGTGATCCCCTGTTTTCTCTTTTAAAAATAGATGAAATTAATTATAATATTTATATTAAGATTTGGGAGGGTATGTTGTGAGAGCGAGTGGTTTGATGTTATGGGTTCTATTTGCATATATTCTTTTTACTGCATTTGAACTTGGCTTACCAGCAATCATTATGACTGGTGTCTCATTTTTTATTGCGTTAAATTTTACCCTCGTAAGAAATACGCATATTGAAGCATTTAACGAAAAACATAAAACGACGTTCGATGAAGAAATCGAGTCGATTAAAAATGAACAAAAAAACGAAGAATAACCAAAGCGGTTATTCTTTTTTAATTCTTACTTTAATGGCTTGTTGTAAATTTTTAAAATGTGCAGGTAACACACCACCGAGTTCTCCGTCTAAATTTAACTGTACTTCTTCGAAACTCGAGACATATAGCTCTCTTGATTTAAAGTATTTTACTTTATCGTGCTTTAAATGCTCCCCACGCATCGCAAGCGTTAAAACGTGTGCAAGCTCTGCTAAATTGACCTCTTCTAATATTAAAACCGAAAAATATCCGTCGTCTAACTCAGCATCTGGTACGAGTTGTTCAAATCCGCCAATCGAGTTTGTTAAACCGATTAAAAACAACATAACACGTCCTGTGTAAACATCATCATCGTGTTCAATTCGTATTGGGAATGATGTAATTTGCGGGATAAGTTCAATTCCTTTTACGTAATATGCAAGAGATCCGATAACTGCCTTTAAGCGACTCGGTGCTTCGTAAGACACCTCTGTAATCTTACCGCCCCCACCGATATTCATAAAGTATTTACCGTCCATGAGACCTAAATCTATCGCAAATGGTTCACCTTCAATAATATAGTCGAGCGCTTCAAAAATATCGCTCGGTATACCAAGCGCTCGTGTAAAATCATTTACTGTTCCCATTGGGATAATCCCAAATTCAGGTGGAGTCTCATGCTGAAGTAGACCGTTAATTACTTCGTTTACTGTCCCGTCACCACCAACCGCAATGACTAAATCAAACTCGAGTTCACATGCACGTTTTGCAGCAACAATCGCATCACCAATACCAGTCGTTCTATGTGCACTCGCAATGTACCCTGCACGCTCTAAACGTTCGAGAATTTGAGGAAGTTGTTGCTCAAACACTTCTCGCCCTGCCGTCGGATTATATATAATACGTGCTGTTTTCATAAGCTATCACCTACGCATATTTGATCGTACTAACAATATTTGCTCATGTTAATGAAAAATATTTTTAAATATGGTATTATCTAATCTAGATAATTGTATCATATATAATATAGACATTAAAAAATTACGAGGAGATTTGATGAAAAAACTAATTATTGTCCTACTTTCACTAGTATTTTTATTTTTATTATACTTAAATTTTTTACACGAAAATAAGAGTAACGTAGATAATAATAACAATACTAGTCAAGTAGAAAATTCCAGTAACAGCGATAACCAAAAAGATAAAAACGATCACACGAACAAAGAAGATGATGGAAAAGAAGAAGCTTCTACATCAGAAAATAATGTTTCAAGTGAACCACTTATATTTAATGAAGATGTCATCCAAGAAAAGTATGATGCAAACATTCAAAACAACGAACCGTTAACGGTCGATGTTGTATTACCGACGTATTATAGCGATGCATTCATGAACGATTTAAAAGAAGCATTTAACAATACGACGATTGAATTTAATCGTATCGATATCGATGTTAATTCTGGTCAACTTGCACAGTTAAACATTAATGACAGTGCTGATGTCGTTCTATTAAGCGCACTCCAAATTCAAGACTATAACGAAGAGGTCCTTCCAAGTCACGACTTACCGAACGTATTACGTATGTATATGTCGCTACTTGAAGCAAATAAGACAGCTGTCATTTTAAGTGAACCAAACGCACATGCACATGTTAACTTACAAAATGTATTAGAAGATGATCAAACATTTATGAGAGAGAACGATTACTTCTACGTTGATAATAGTAGAATAGAGCTCGATGACATGTTTGATTACGATCAAAACGTATTAACTCGTGAAGCAGAAAAAGAAGTTGCTAAAAACATTAGAGACTTCTTCCTACAATAATAAAAGACTTTGCACCTAAAGTTTAGGTGCAAAGTCTTTTTTAATATTATCTCTTATTAATTTCTTCTAAAAGAATCTTATTAACCATTTGTGGGTTTGCTTGTCCACGTGATTTTTTCATAATTTGTCCAACTAAGAATCCAATCGCACGGTCTTTACCATCTTTAAAGTCAGCGATTGATTGTGGGTTCTCATTAAGAACTTCTTCAACCATTTCACCAAGTACTGCTGGGTCTGAAATTTGCTCCATACCGAGCTTTTTAGCTGTTGCTTTAGCTTCTCCACCGTTTTTAATTAGTTCAGAGAATAATTTTTTCGCTTGTTTACCTGAAATTGTGCCGTCTTCAATAAGTCCGATCATTTCAGCTAAGTTTTTCGGTGTGATTTCTGTGTCGTGAAGTTCTACTTGTTGTTTGTTTAAGTACTCGTTCACACTAGTCATGATCCAATTTGATGCAAGTTTTGGATCAGCTTTATGAGTTTCGACCATCTCGTTAAAGAAGTCTGAGTGTTCTTTTGTGAGTGTTAAAATATCTGCATCATATTCTGGTAAACCGTACTCTTCTAAGTAACGTGTTTTTAACGCGTCTGGGAGTACTGGAATACTTACTTTAACAGATTCTCTCCATTCGTCACTAATTCTGACCGGACCTAAGTCTGGATCTCTAAAGTAACGATAGTCATCTGCAGTTTCTTTAACACGCATTAAAATAGTTTCGCCAGTTTTTTCGTCGAAACGTCTCGTTTCTTGTTTTATTTCTCCACCTGACATTAAGACTTGTTGTTGGCGTTTCTCTTCGAATTCTAAACCTTTACGTACGTGGTTAAATGAGTTTAAGTTCTTTAACTCTGTTTTCGTACCGAATTCATCTTGTCCGTATGGACGAATTGAGATGTTCGCATCCGCACGTAATGATCCTTCTTCCATTTTAACGTCAGAAACACCTGTATATTGGATAATCGATTTTAGTTTTTCTAAATATTTGTATGCCTCTTCAGGTGTACGAATATCTGGTTCAGATACGATTTCTACAAGTGCTGAACCATGACGGTTTAAGTCGACGAGTGAATGGTCGTCTTTATGGACTGATTTACCAGCATCCGCTTCTAAGTGTAGACGCGTGATACCGATTTTTTTCTTTTTACCATCCACTTCAATTTCGATATGTCCGTGCTGACCGATTGGTTCTTTATCCTGCGTAATTTGGTACGCACTCGGGTTATCTGGATAGAAGTAATGCTTTCTGTCAAATCGAGTAACAGATGGAATTTCCATATTTAAAGCAAGAGCTGCTTTCATTGCGTACTCGATTGCTGTTTTGTTAACGACTGGTAACGCACCAGGATGTGCAAGCTCCATAACAGAAAGGTTTGTATTTGGTTCTGCACCAAAGTGTGAAGGTGCACCTGAGAATACTTTTGATTTTGTATTTAACTCGACGTGTACTTCGAGTCCGATTACTGTTTCAAAATGCATTTATTTAACCTCCAATGTGAGATTTTTTAATTCATCGTGAAGATTAAATTGTTGTTCGAATTTATACGCAGCATTGTAAATCTTACTTTCTTCGTAGTGATTTCCAATGATTTGTAATCCGATTGGACGATTATCTTCAGTTAAGCCACACGGTACTGATAATGCTGGTAATCCTGTTAAGTTCGCTGGAATTGTTAAGACGTCTGTCATCCACACATTGTCGTCTGGTTTACCAAATTCATGTGCTGGTGCAGCTGTTGTTGGTGTTAAGATGAGATCGAATTTCGATAAAACTTCCGCAAATTCTTCCATTACTAAACGACGTACTTTTTGCGCTTGTTCGAAGTAATCTTCAAAATGACCTGCTTGTAACATATACGTACCTAAAATGATACGGCGTTTTACTTCGTCACCGAAACCTTCTCCACGTGTTTTCTTATATAAGTCTTCTAAGTTTTCTGCTTCAGCACGGTAACCGTAACGAATTCCGTCAAAGCGTGCTAAGTTAGAAAATGCTTCACTTGAACTTACGATTTCATAAATTGAAATGACTTTGTCTAAATGATCGATACTGACTTCTTCAACTTCAGCACCGAGTGATTTAAACGTTTCAACTGCTTTTTCAATGCTTTCACGTACTTCAGCGTTAACGTCTTCTGTCATTAATTCTTTAACGACTGCGATTTTCATACCCTTAATATCGTTATCGATGTTTGTTAAGAAATCCGCTTCTTTGTCCGCAGTTGTACCGTCAAACTCATCGAGTCCACTTAAAACGTTTAAAAGTATCGCATTATCTTTTACCGTCTTTGTAATTGGGCCAATTGTGTCAAATGATGAACCGAATGCAATGCCACCAAAGCGTGACACTCTTCCGTACGTTGGTTTCATACCAACGACACCGTTGAAGCTTGCGGGTTGACGAATAGATCCTCCAGTATCAGTACCGAGTGCTGCTGGCACAAATCCTGCTGCGACTGCTGCTGCAGAACCACCTGATGACCCACCTGGAACGAGCTTTGTACTCCAAGCGTTTGTCGTTTTCTTATAATAAGACGTTTCAGTTGTAGAACCCATCGCAAACTCGTCTAAGTTAATTTTACCGAGACTGACTGTTTCTGCGTCCTTTAACTTTTTAACGACAGTCGCGTCGTTGATTGGTGTAAAGTTTTCAAGCATTTTAGATGCTGCTGTTGTCGTAACACCTTTTGTTAAAATGTTGTCTTTAATACCAACTGGTAATCCAAATAGTTCACCTGTCATTTCATCTTTTGCTTGCAATTCATCAAGATGCTTTGCTTCTTTTAATGCGTCTTCTTTCGTTAATTTGATGAATGACTGAACGCTATTATCATGCGCTTCAATATGTTTATATAATCCTTCAACGACTTCTGAAGGTGTGAGTTCTTTTTGCTTAATTTTTGATACGATTTCTTCAACCGTTAAATGATGAATGTTAGTCACCAATGTCCCTCCTAGGAAATCATTTTTGGTACTTTAAATTGTCCGTCTTCTGTTGATTCTGAGTTTAATAACGCGTCTTCAATCGACACTTGATTGTTTGGATCGTCTTCACGTACGACGTCATAAATCTCTAACGCATGTGTTGCTGGTTCAACGTCAGATAAGTCCATGTTTTTTAAATCCTCTGCACGTTGTACGATGTCTGTAATAGACTCGGCATAACGCGTTGCTTCATCTTCAGTTAATGCAACTTTCGCAACGTCTGCCATCTTTAGTACTTCTTCTTTTGATACTGTTGGCATAAATATCCTCCTTTTTAAAACACGTATTATTTTATCAAAATATACGTTTCAATTCTATTGTTTGTTATTCTGTAATATAAAGTTCCGTATTCTCTTCACCGTCAGACGTAATAATCGAATACACTTTTGACTTATCTTGAATCTTTGCTTGAACTTTTGTGCCTTTAAAATGTTTTTCGACAAGTTCATACACGAATTGGCTTAAGCCGACCATTTCACCACGTGACTCGTATTCAAATGGTATTTCAATCGATAACTCGTCGAGTTTACCGTCACGAATCACACCACGTCCGACACTTGTAGAAAATGATTTAAAGTAACTTTCGAGTTCACGGTTAAATGCGCGGTATTCGCTGTTCACGTCTTCTGGTACTGATTCATTATTTGACGGTAGTAAAACGTTCTGTTCATCGATTGTTTCAAACTTAGGAATTTCTTTTGCACCTGGTTCAACAACCGCGTAGGATACGAAGTTACCAGGTATAATATCCGTTCCTTTTGATTGGATAAAGATCGCAAATACGACTTTTTTATCGACATAATCACTGTTTTCTCGAAGTCTCTCTAAAATTTCACGCGCCATATCTTCGCCCTCTTTTTGAACGACTTCTAAATCTAAATCTTTTTGATATGTCGTACCATACTGCTCTTTTTGATATAAGTACTCACTGTTCATTGCAAGACCGAACGTAATCCCTTCGAACGTCTGATTACCTTCTTCGTCAATTTTTAAGTAGTCTTGCTCAAGTATATGAGATAAGTAAAGTGGCGCGTTCTCTGCAAGTTTTTCTGGATCTTCTTCTCCGTTGTTTGATGGGTTTAACCCTAAGTTACTAAACGCACCTGTCCTTTTAAGTGTTGCCTCATCCATCTCATCGATTTGTTCTTTCGTATATTGACGTTTTAAATACTCTCGAGTCATTTTCTCAGACATAATTTGTCCTTCGCGAAACACGTATTCATCTGTTGGAAAGAATCTTTTCGACTGCTCAAAAAGGCCTTTTTCAAATGCTTCCATGTTATACGTTGAAACCATGTTAGAACTTGTTAACCCGCGTGCTGGAGAGAGTTCGTATGGTAAGACAGATTGGTAATAATCGCTTGAAATACTCTGTGTGACACTATCTTGTACATCTTCATTTCGTACAGTTTGAACGTTATTGTTATTTTCATCGTTATTTTCTGACGCATTCTCAACGTCGACAGACGTATTCGAACATGCCGTTAATATCGCTGTACCAAACAACGTACTCATTACAAGTTTTTTCATCTGCTATTCGCCCAACCTTTCGAGTAAATCCGCTTCACTCCATACAGTAATTTCTAACTCTCTCGCACGGTCTAATTTAGACCCCGCATCACTTCCAGCGACGACGACATCTGTGTTTTTAGACACACTACCTGTCACTTTCCCGCCATTTAACTCAATTTTTTCTTTCGCTTCCTTACGTGTTAACTCTTCGAGTTTACCTGTTAACACAAACGTCATCCCGTCAAACTGTGTACTCTCTTGCTCTTCAACCTCTTCAGTCATATTTAAACCTGCTGATTTTAGTTTTTCAATAAGGTGAATAAAATCATCGTTTGACGTATACGTTACAACAGAATCTGCGATTACTTCACCGATTTCAGGAACTTCCATCAACTCGTCTTTTTCAGCAGATAAAATATTATCCATCGTTATAAATCTCTCCGCAATTAAACGTGACGCCTTTTGGCCGAGAAAACGAATACCAAGACCAAATAATAACTTTTGAAGTGGTGCTTCTTTACTCGCTTCGATTGCGTTTAAGAGGTTCTCCGCTTTTTTATGTCCCACGCGGTCTAATTCTATAAGTTCCTCTTTTTTAAGCGTATATAGATCTGCGACGTCTGAAATAAGTTTTGCATCGTATAACTGATGGACAAATTTCTCACCGAGTCCGTCTATATTCATTGCCCCTCGAGATGCAAAGTGAATAATATCTTCTACGATTTGAGCCGGACATTTCGGGTTAATACAACGAATCGCTACTTCTTCGTCTAACTTGACCGCTTCATGACCACATGACGGGCACTGTGTCGGTGCTTTATACACTTCTTGATTTGTACGTTCTTCGTAAACGACACGCACAACTTCTGGGATAATATCTCCGGCTTTATGGATAATTACCGTGTCGTTAATACGAATATCTTTTTCCTCGATTAACTCATGATTATGAAGTGATGCACGTGCAACAGTCGTCCCAGCGACACGCACTGGTTCTAAAATTGCCGTCGGTGTAATGACACCTGTACGACCGACTGTCAGTTCAATGTCTATAATTTTCGTTTTTGCTTCTTCAGCTGGGAACTTATACGCAATTGCCCATTTTGGCGAGCGGACAGTATAACCAATCTCTTCTTGTAAGTCTATGTTATTCACTTTAATTACAATACCGTCGATTTCATACGGTAACTCATTACGGTGCTCTTGCCAGTAGTTGACGTATTCGATAACCCCGTCGATATCTTCTTTCACTGCGCGTTCTTTATTTGTTTTAAATCCTAACTTGTCTAACTGATCGAGTGCCTCACTTTGAGACGTGACCCCTAATATGTCCGCGCGTGGTGTCCCGTATAAAAATATAGATAAATTACGTTCACTCGTCAGTTTTGTATCGAGTTGACGTAAACTACCTGCTGCAGCGTTTCTTGGATTTTGGAATACTTGTTCATTATTTTCTTCGCGACGTTTATTTAACGTTTCAAATGCTTTTTTTGGCATATACGCTTCACCGCGTACTTCAAATTGTGCATTTAAATCTGTTGACAGAGGAATCGCTCGAATCGTTCTTAAGTTATCAGTAATATTTTCACCAACAGTACCGTCACCACGTGTGGCACCTTGGGAGAATTTACCGTCTTGATATAAAAGCGATACTGCAAGACCGTCGATTTTTAATTCACACATATACTCTACTTTTCCGACCGCGCGTTCTACTCTATCGTTAAATGCACGTAAATCTGCTTCGTTAAACGCATTAGATAAAGATAACATCGGCGTCTCATGTGTGACTTTTTCAAACTTATCAAGCACCACGCCTCCGACTCTAGAAGTTGGAGACGTGTCGCTTTTTAGCTCGGGATACTCTTCTTCAAGTTGAACTAATTCATGGAATAACTTGTCATACGTCTGATCCGGAATTGAAGGGTCATCTAAAACGTGGTATTCATAATTGTACTGCGTCAGAAGTTTTTCTAATTCTCGCATGCGTTTTTCCATTTGTTATCACTCTTTCTTTTCAATTGGTGCGAATTTCGCAAGTAAACGTTTCGGACCAACTTTTGAAAATACGATATCGAGCTCCTCACTGTCACCTGACCCGTTAATTGCTGTAATCATACCGTCACCAAACGTTTTGTGTGTCACTTTATCGCCAACGTTAAATGTTACACCACTATTATCTGTAAACACTTGGCTTTTACTACGTGGACGTTTTTTACTGCTACTACTACGTCCGTCGTAAACAGAAATGAGTGATTCACCTTCAACTAAATCTGCTGGTATTTCTGACCAGAATTGGCTTTCCATTGCGTTATTTGTGCGACCAAATATTGTACGTGACGTCGCACGTGAAATGATTAAGCGCTCCATCGCACGTGTGATCGCAACGTACATGAGTCTGCGCTCTTCTTCGAGTTCTTCTTCAGTATCCATCGATCTATATGAAGGAAATAGCCCTTCCTCAAGACCAACAATGAAAATCACTTTAAACTCGAGTCCTTTAGAGGCGTGGATTGTCATAAGTGTGACAGCATCTGTATCGTCAACACTATCTTGATCACTAACGAGTGCCATATCACTTAAGAAGTCAAAGAGCAGTTCGTCTCCAATCGTATGTGTTTCGTCAAATTCTTTCGTTACTGTTTTAAACTCTTCTAAGTTTTCTATTCGTGAATTACTTTCAAGTGTGTTTTCACGGATAAGCATATTTAAATATCCAGTGTCGTGGAGTATTTCATCGACTAAGTCTGTAATCGACATAAACTTAGACTTTTCTTTTAAGTTTTCAAGTACACTTAATAATTGTGCTAAGTTTTCAGCGTTTTTCTTTGATAGACCGATGAAATCCGCGTCTTTAATTGCGTCGTATATGCTCGAATTTAACGCGTTCGCGTGTTGCTTTAACGTGTCGATCGTCTTCGGTCCGATTCCACGCTTTGGTGTATTAATAATACGTTCCATTGCGATATCATCGTGGATATTTAAAACGACTTTCATATAACTCATTAAGTCTTTAATTTCTTTACGTTGATAGAACTTCATACCACCAACCATATTATATGGTAGGGATGATTTTACGAGTGCATCTTCGATTGCACGTGACTGTGAGTTTGCGCGGTATAATACAGCCATGTCGTTAAATCTGTATCCTTCATTTTTGAGTTTTTGAATCTGTTTAACGACACGCTGGCCTTCTTCTCGTTCGTTTTGAGAGACGATTGATGTAATTTTTTCACCTTTACCACGACTTGTCACTAAATTTTTCGGTACGCGGCTCGTATTGTTTTCGATGACGTTATTCGCTGCGTCTAATATACGCTGATGCGAGCGGTAGTTTTCTTCGAGTAAAATCGTCTTTACGTTATCGTAGTCTTTTTCGAAGTTTAAAATATTCATAATATCTGCACCGCGGAATTTGTAAATTGACTGATCGCTATCCCCAACGACGCAAATATTTTCATATTTTTGACTAAGCATATAGACGAGCTGATATTGTGCATGGTTCGTATCTTGATATTCATCGACATGAATATATTGAAATTTTGTTTGGTAATAATTTAAGATTGCTTCATCTTTTTGAAACAGTTGTATCGTCAGCATAATTAAATCGTCAAAATCTAGCGCACTGTTACGATATAAAATTTCTTGGTATGACGTATATATATCCGCATTTAGTTTTTCTCTAAAATCATATGCGTTTTCTTTCGCTTCTTTTTCAGTAATTAATGCGTTTTTAAAGTTTGAAATAGCATTTAAAAACTGGCGGGGTGGATATTGTTTTTGGTCTATATTCATCGATTTTAAAACATCTTTTACGACATTGAGCTGATCTGTCGTGTCTAAGATTGAAAAACTTCTATCGTAGCCGAGTTTATCGATATCTCGTCTTAAAATTCTAACGCACATCGCGTGGAACGTTGAAATCCACATTTTAGATGTGTCGTCGTCGATTAGTTTGTCGACACGCTCTTTCATTTCTTTCGCTGCTTTATTTGTAAATGTGATCGCTAAAATGTTATAGCTTGGCACATCTTTTTCTTCAATTAAATATGCGATACGATGCGTTAACACACGTGTTTTTCCACTTCCAGCTCCCGCCATAACGAGGACAGGGCCTTCTGTTGTCGTAATTGCTTCATATTGCGCTCGGTTCATTAAAGATAAATCCATTACTCTACCTCATTTGTCGTTTTTAATGCTTGAGTAAAGTCATCGTAAATTGAATTACCGACGACTAACGTATTTGCGAAAGGTTTTCTTTCTTTAAACTCTTCACGATTTTTAATACCACCACCGTAAATAAGATGGCTATTTTTAAGTTGTGAATGTATATGTTTTAACGTGTCTACGTCGATCAGTGTCCCGCTGCATTCGATGTATAAATACTTTGACTCATATAGCTTATCAATCATATTTACAAGGCTTGTGAGTGTTTCTTCATCTGGTAAATAGCACTCCGCCTTCTTAAACGCTTTACACTCTTCATTTAAAATTATATATGGCAATATCGAGACTTCGTCGTAATCGATAATATCGTGAAATTCTTGTAACGCTTCAACGAGTAGTCCGTTATGATACTTAATATTCGTCGTATTAAACACAACTGGGATGAAATAATGATCGAATCCACCGATGACAGATTCAGTGTTAGATATTTCAAGTGCGAGTGGAATACTAAAACGTCTCACGCGTGCGAGTAAATCTAAAACGTTGTCTTCAGTGACATTATCTGTTCCTCCGACGACGATTAAATCTGTTTTACTTTCAGCTAACCGTTCTAAATGCTCATCGCTAATCTCTTTCGCTGGATCTAACTTAAATATATGTTTTACGTCGCTTAACATTCGTTTCCTCCATAAAATCAATATTATAATTATAGCATTTTTTTACTATGCATTCTAAACGTACGATAGTCATCCACGAAAAAAACCTAGACAATGTCTAGGTTTATTCATCTAATCCGACGCGTTCAAATATACGGTCTACTGATTGTAAATAATGTCTATTATCAAACGCATCATCAATATCTTCTTGTGATAAATATTTCGTGATTTCTGCGTCGTTTTCTATTAACGGTTGTAGAGCTTGTTTACCCTCCCATGCTTCCATCGCACGTGGTTGAACGAGGTCATATGCTGCTTCACGTGATAGTCCTTTATCGATTAAACCGAGCATGACGCGCTGAGAGTTCACAAGTCCATATGACGCGTTAATATTTGCTTTCATATTGTCTTCAAAAACGACTAAGTTTTGAATAATATTTTTAAATCGATTTAACATATAATTTGTTAAAATCGTAACGTCTGGCAGCATAATACGCTCTGCACTTGAGTGAGAGATATCTCTTTCATGCCATAACGGTACATTTTCAAACGCTGGCGTCATATACCCACGAATAATTCTAGCGATCCCTGTAACGTTTTCTGAGCCAATCGGGTTACGTTTATGTGGCATCGCACTCGAACCTTTTTGTCCTTTTCTAAACGCTTCTTCAACTTCACGCACTTCACTACGTTGTAAATGACGGACTTCTACTGCCATCTTTTCAATAGATGTTGCGATTAACGCAAGTGTCGAAATATAAAATGCATGGCGGTCGCGCTGTAACGTTTGTGTCGATACACGTGCATAGTCTAAACCGAGATGTTTACACACGTACTCTTCAATTTCAGGTGGAATATTCGCAAAGTTGCCGACTGCTCCACTCATTTTACCAACTTCAATATCTTTTCTCGCATATTTAAAACGCTCTAAGTTGCGTTTCATCTCTTCATACCATAATGCAAGTTTAATACCGAACGATGTAGGCTCTGCATGAATACCATGTGTTCTACCCATCATTAACGTGTATTTATGTGCTTGCGCTTTATCTTTTAAGACGTCTAAAAATGCATTTAAATCTTTTTCGATAATTTCGTTTGCTTGTTTGATTAAGTACCCTTGTGCCGTATCGACGACGTCTGTTGACGTAAGACCGTAGTGGACCCACTTTTTCTCAGGCCCTAACGTTTCAGAGATTTGACGCGTAAACGCGACGACGTCGTGGCGTGTTTCTGCTTCAATTTCTTTAATTCGGTCGATGTCAATTTTAGCATTCGGACGAAGTTGTTTTACTTCATCCATTGGAATTTCTCCAAGCTCTGCCCAAGCTTCTGCTGCTAAAATTTCAACTTCTAACCATGCACGAAATTTGTTTTCTTCTGTCCAAATATTGGCCATTTCTTCTCTTGTATAACGAGGAATCATATGTTTATTTCTCCTTTTATCGTTAATCGATTAATTTACCTTCAAATACTATTTCTTGATGACTTACTTCAATCCCGTTTTCTGTTTCCTTAAAGACGGGCTTTTCTATACGTCTCACGGGCGTATATCCTTCGCTTCTCATTTGCTTTAACACAGATTCAATCGTATCGTTCTCTGTAACTTCAAACTTTTTCTTTTTTAATTGTTTTTTATTTTTCATTAGTACCGACTTCTTCTAAAATTTCTTCTACATCTTCAACGTCATATGACGCAACTTCACGATTTCGTACACCTTTTGTCCAGAATCCACCGTGAATAGATTTTGGCTCATATGACACGATAAATGCATTCGGATCAAGCTCGATTATCGTATTTATGAGTTTTTTCTCGTGGCGTCTCGGCGTTAAAATTTGCATCGTCGTACGTTCACCGTCACGTCCATAACTGTACCCGTGCGTAACACCGTAGCCAAGTTCTCTTAACTGCATCGGCAAATCTTTATCTTTTTCTGCAGTTATTGCATTGACGACTTGATATCCTAAAGCAAGCTTTTCTTCGATGCGGATACCGACGAGTATCCCTGTACCAAAACCAAACGCATATGCGAGTATGTTAATCGGCTTATCTAAGTTATCTAACACTAGACCAAGTCCGATAATATAAATGAGCGTTTCAAAAATACTCACTAACGCAGCGACGTACTTATATCCTTTTAACGTCGAAATCGTACGCATCGTTAAAAACGAGACGTAACATATGTTGATTAAAAAGATTGTAAGTACCATCAGCCATGCGTTTTCACTAATTAATTGTAACAATAATTACTCCTCCATGTATTTCGGTTTAAGGTATCGATGATACGGTTTGTCTCTTTTATGTTGACTCGTCTTATATAAATGAATGATACGATCAAACGCCGCTTCAGGTACTGTTTTACCTTCTAAAAAGTCATCGATATCTTTATAACTCACTTGAAGTGCATCTTCATCGCTTAACAGTGGGCGGTCGGATTCTAAATCTGCTGTAGGAACTTTTAAATATAAATGTTCTGGACAATTTAAATATTTTAAAATTTGTTGTCCTTGACGTTTGTTTAAACCAGTTAAAGGCATGACGTCTGCTGCGCCGTCACCAAACTTCGTATAAAATCCAGTTAACGCTTCTGCTGCGTGATCCGAACCGAGTACTACACCTTTACGGTCTGCTGCAATCGCATATTGTGCCTTCATGCGTTCACGTGCTTTTTCATTACCGATTACGAAGTCATTAATATGAAACGATGCATCGTTTAGTGCTTTTACACTCGCATCGACGGCATTTTTAATATTAATTGTGACGTCAAAATCTGGTTGTATATAAGTAATAGCGTCGTCGACGTCATTCATATCGAGCTGTGTACCGTACGGTAAACGCACACCGTAAAAATGAATCGTATGACCTTCTTCACGTAACTCTTCGACTGCCATTTGGGCGAGTTTCCCGAGTAATGTTGAGTCTTGACCGCCACTTATACCTAAGACGAAACTTTCAATAAAGTCGTGGTGGTATTTATAGTTTTTAAGAAAATCGATGATTTCACGTACTTCTCTCTCAGGGTTGATGTTTTCTTTAACATGTAACGCGTCTATAATTTCTCGCTGAATATTATGCATTAATATCACGCTCAGCAATCGATTCGATTAATGACTTTTTATCTTCCCATAATTGTAAGCTTAAATCGACTGGATAAATTTGTGGGTTTAATAGACGTCTATTTTCTTCCCATAATTCATCTAACGCTGCTTCACGTAATTGACTCATTTCTTCAATAGATGGTGACTCATATACGAGTTGTCCGTTGACAAAAATATCATGTAACTTTTTCACTGCTGTAAAGTTCTTAACGTATTTACGTTTAACTGTATGCACAGGGTCGAACATAAATAACGGTTCACTATAATCGATTTCCTCACCGACACGAGTAATATAATCACCTTCAGATTTTTTCGTCTCATTATTAATAATACGATACACTTCTTTTTTACCTGGTGTCGTCAACTTTTCGACGTTTCCTGAAATTTTCATACGGTCGACTAACTGGCCATTTTCGTCTTCAATTGCAGATAGTTTATATACTGCACCAAGCGCAGGTTGATCGTATGCAGTAATTAGTTTTGTACCAATACCGTAACTATCTACTTTAGCACCTTGCGTGAGTAACGACTGAATTGTGTATTCGTCGAGGTCATTAGATACGACGATTTTTGCATCTTTAAATCCAGCATCATCTAACATCTTTCTCGCTTTTTTAGATAAATACGCAATATCTCCAGAGTCTAAACGAATACCGATAAAGTTAATTTTGTCACCGTACTCTTTTGCGACACGAATCGCTGTTGGAACACCTGACTTTAACGTATCGAACGTATCGACTAAAAAGACGCAGTCTTTATGCGTATCTGCATATGCTTTAAATGCTGAATAGTCATCGCCAAACGTTTGAACGAGCGCATGGGCATGTGTACCTGTAGGCTTAATACCGAACTTTTTAGCCGCACGAACGTTTGACGTACCGTCAAATCCACCAATGACTGCAGCGCGTGCGCCCCAAATTGCCGCATCAAACTCTTGTGCACGACGTGTACCAAATTCCATCAGTTGGTCATCCGGAACGAGTTCACGAATACGGCTTGCTTTTGTTGCGATTAGTGTTTGGAAGTTAATGATATTTAAAATAGCCGTTTCGATCATTTGACACTCTGCAAGTGGTGCGTCTACTTGGAGTATCGGCTCGTTATTAAAACAAACGTCTCCTTCTTTAAACGCACGAATTGTACCTGTGAAACGAAACTCTTTTAAGTAGTCAATGAATGCTTCATCATAACCAAGTGTTTCTAAATACTCGATATCTGTTTTTGAGAATCTAAGATTTTTTATATAGTCGATAATACGCTCAAGTCCAGCAAATACAGCGTATCCATTTTTAAACGGCATCGTTCTAAAATATGCTTCAAACACTGCACGTTTATTATGAATATCTTTATCAAAATATGTCTTTGCCATATTGATTTGATACAAATCTGTGTGTAACATATAACTGTCGTCTTTAAACATCGTTTAACCCCTTACTTGAAGATGAATTTTTATTTTTTAATATTTTTAGATTACATACATTATATATGAATTGGCGGGTGAATTAAATGAGATTTACTAGTTTCAGAGCACGCTTCATCGTTTTATCTATCATCGTTTGTATTAGCGGGTTCTCTCAAGGTATGTTGCTCCCTTTAATATCGTTTATTTTTGAGTCGCGTGGCATTAGTGCGACGTTAAGTGGATTCCATACTGCTGGGTTATATCTCGGTGTGTTTATATCTAGTTTCTTAATAGAAGCACCGATGAGAAAATACGGATATCAAAAACTCATTGTATTCGGTGGACTATTTGTCGGTGTATCGTTGTTTTTATTCCCCATTTTAGATTCAATTATGTTTTGGTTTATATTACGCGTAATTATCGGAATTGCAGATAACGTATTACATATGTCAACACAAACGTGGCTAACGTCCACAACACCGCAACATAAAATCGGAAAAGTTATCGCGGTTTATGGTCTATTCTTCTCATTAGGATTTATGATTGGACCAAAAGTTGCCGACTTAGTCGTTTATGGGACTCATGTTCCGTTTGTTTTATCGAGTGTGATTACAATGCTTGCATGGCCGCTAATTTTCACATTAAAAGGTGCGAGTGAAGCAAAACCAGATAGTGATAACGTACCAATTACGTTATTATCGACGTTAACGAACTTTAAAACAGTTATCGTATACGGATGGGCAGCACTGATGTTCCCGATGTTATACGGATTTTATGAGAGTTCTTTAAACTCAAACTTCCCAGTATTTGCAATGCGAAATGGCTTTGAAATTAGCCAAGTGACTTGGATTTTACCGATGTTTAACTTAGGTGCGATTTTATTCCAACTTCCAATCGGTGCACTCGGAGATCGAATGGGGCGTGGCAAACTACTCACGTGGTTAGTCGCAATCGGAAGTATCGGATTTTTACTAATGGAACTCAATAAAGAATCATTTTTCATGCTGACAGCACTATTTTTAATGACAGGAGTTGCGTGTGGATCGATGTATAGTCTTGGACTTGGCTATTTAACAGATGTCATTCCACGTACACATATCGCTGCAGGGAACTTACTTATCAGTATTATATTTTCTATCGGAAGTATACTCGGACCAGTATTTGGTGGATCGTTAATCAGCTTATCAAATGGCACGTTATACTTCTCATTCTTTACAGCTGTAATGGTTCTCGTATTAATCGGAAACTTAATTTTCCGTTATCAACTCAAAAATAGAACGAATTTCTAATTCGTGATAAAATAAAATTAATTAGACAATAAATAAGGAGTTTATTCAATGACAGTAAAAGTTTTTGGACATAAAAACCCAGATACAGACACAATCACATCTGCGATCGTAGCAGCAATTATTGAACGTGAACTCGGTAAAGAAGCGACAGCTTACCGACTTGGAGATTTAAACAAAGAAACAGAATACGCGTTAAACTATTTTAATGTGGAAACACCTGAATTATTAGATTCAGTTCAAGAAAATGACGAAGTCATGCTCGTTGACCATAACGAATTTCAACAATCTGCTGACGGTATCGACAAAGCGACGATTTTAAGCGTCATTGATCACCACCGTGTAGCAAACTTTGAAACGAATGCACCACTCTACTTTAGAGCAGAGCCTGTCGGTTGTACGGCGACGATTTTAAATAAGATTTGTAAAGAAAACAATGTCACAGTAACAAAAGAAATGGCTGGTTTAATGATGTCAGCAATCATTTCTGATACGTTACTATTAAAATCACCAACGACGACTACTGAAGACGAAGAAGCACTTCACGAACTCGCAACAATCGCAGACGTGAACTATGAACATTACGGTTTAGAAATGTTAAAAGCAGGTGCTTCAACGAAAGATAAAAGTGCACAAGCACTTATCACTGGAGACGCGAAAACATTTGAAATGGGCGATAACAGCGTCAGAATCGCTCAAGTAAACGTCGTTGATTTAGATGAACTTTTCGAAAGAAAAGATGAACTCGTCGATGAAATCAAAAAAGAAAGCGACAGAGAAAAGTACGACCTATTCATTTTAGTCGTAACAGACATCTTAGCGTCAGACTCTAGAGTCATCGCAATCGGAGAAAACAACAAAGTAATTGAGCATGCATTTGACGTTGCACTAGATGACAACGAAGCGTTACTCACAGGTGTTGTTTCTCGTAAAAAACAAGTCGTTCCAAACATCGAAAAAGCATTCCAATCATTATATGAGTAAAAATAATATCATAACCTTCTAGTATTATAAAAATACTGGAAGGTTTTTATTTTGATTTCACTTTATATATTTAATATTAATTTTTCAATTAGTGTTTTATAATAAAAATAATTAGAAAACGGAGATGTTGCCTATGGAACACATTCATGTTGTAGTAGATGAAATTCTCTTTTATAGATACGAAATAACAGTAGAAGAAGGAAGCTATCCTATGACGACAACTATTCATTACAAACACCATAGAAAGTTATTTGAAGCGACATTTAGAACTTATCGCGGGATGTAACATGTATCTTCAATCATACAAAAAGGAAATTCATATAAACCATCTAATGTTATAGAAGACATTAAGTATATCGAGCCAAAAGTCCAGTGCTATGTCTATGAGTCAACCTGACGAAAAAGTAACTGTGTTCAGTAACTTTGACCCTACTGTAAAGGAGTTGTATTAAGATGGATATTAAATTCGAATATAAATATATCGAAAATACGCTCGTTAATATGTATATGACAATTGATGGAGTAAATTATTATACGAGTTTTTCTGAAAACACTGTTTCTAAAAATAAAATTGAAATCGTATATGACTTAGCTTTTAGAGATATTCCACAATATGAAGACGAAGAGTTTCAAAGTGTAGGTACATTTACGATTACGTTCGATATAAAAGAACACGATTTTATTATTGAATCGCACACTGAAATTGAGGAGGCGTCTGTCACGACGAATCGAAATTTAGAGAATGTATATTTTACGACAGATGGCGACGTCGTTATTTTCGTTCAAACAGATGCGAAACCTGAGATGAAATTGGATTTATACTAAATCATTCAATTAAAGTTCTAAATTTAAACAAATATATTTGAAAGGGTGTTTCAATATGAAAAGGGTTACAAAAATTTTTGTCCTAGCTCTAACAAGCTTTATTCTTATGAGTATCAAAAGCATAGGGGGTTCTGCATCTGAATATGATGCTACTGACAGCGATTTTCTTACGCCTAATGCACCTCCAAGTTGCTATCATAGCGGGTCGATATTAAATTCTGGTGATGACCGAGATTTAGTAACAATAAACTGCTCATCTATGGAAAGATGGCTAATCATTAGAAATCATGCAAGACTTACAAACAAAACAAGTACAGGAGTTTATAATTATGTTAGAACAGGTGGAAGTAATCAGGCCCTAAGAGATTTTAATTCAATGCCTGGTAAAACCATATATAGAGGTGATGGAATAATGACTAGAACATCAAATGGGCTTACTATTACATACTATCCACAATCATCTTCTGGTCAGGTGCCGACATTAGCGTTTCCTCATAATAAAAAAAGAACGGATAAAATACGCTATGAAAAGTAAACGTTATATAGTAGATGAAATTCTCTTTTATAGATACGAAAT
>NZ_KV793646.1:0-24439 GCF_001808485.1 Nosocomiicoccus sp. HMSC09A07 | reverse complement strand
AAATTCTCTTTTATAGATACGAAATAACAGTAGATGAAGGAAGCTATCCTATGACAACAACTATTCATTACAAACATCATGGAAAGTTATTTGAAGCGACATTTAGAGCTTATCGCGGGATGCAACATGTATCTTCAATCATACAAAAAGGAAATTCATATAAACCATCTAATGTTATAGAAGACATTAAGTATATCGAGCCAAAAGTCCAGTGCTATGTCTATGATTCACCTGACGAAAAAGTAACTGTGTATAGTAACGTTGACCCTACTGTAAAGGAGTTGGACTAAGATAGATATTAAATTCGAATATAAATATGTCCAAAATACGCGCGTTAATATATATGACAATTGATGAAGCGTCTGTCACGACGGTTCGAAATTTAGAGAATGTATATTTTACGGCAGATGGAGACGTCGTTATATTCGTTCAAACAGAGGCGAAACCTGAGATGAAATTGAATTTATACTAAAAAATGTCTGACTCTTAATTGAGCCAGACATTTTTGTTTTAATCTTTCTTTAAAAACATCCGATTAAATATAGACGTCTTTCCAATCGGTAATTTTTCTTTTGAACATGCGTCTCTAACCAAATATTCTTTGTTGTTTAACGCATTGTTAAATGTAACTTCATCGATCCAATTCGAATGTTTTTTTTCATCAAAACAATCCGGATGAATAATTTCTCTCGTTGAATTATCTATAATCACTCGCTCGGACTTGCTCGTCTTATCGACCACTGGGATAAATAAAATAATAATTGCAATGATTAATAAAACTATTGTACGTTTTTTCATCGGTTTAGAATTTATCCTCGATAAATAATATTGCTTGTTTCTGATGTTCGATTGCTTTAATTAAATGCTCAGCGAGTTTTGTCGTCGTAATTGCACCCACTCCACCTGGTACTGGCGTAATGTAACCTGCGACTTCTTTAACCTCGTCGTACGCAACATCTCCGACAAGTTTTCCTTCTTCGTTAAAGTTAATACCAACGTCGATAACGACAGCACCTGGTTTAACATGCTCTTTACGAATTAAATCTACTGCTCCAGCAGCACTCACAATAACATCTGCATTTTTACATTTGTCGACTAAGTCGTCTGTATATAAGTTACACGTCGTTACTGTTGCATCTCTATTCATCATGAGTAACGATAACGGCTTACCAACGACTGCACTTGCTCCGACTACTGTTACGTTTTTACCTTTTAAATCGAGGTTGTAGTAATCAAAGAACTCCATCACCGCTGCTGGCGTACATGGTTCTAAACGGTCATCTGCGTTCGTTAACACTTTACCTAAGTTCATAACTGTTAACCCATCGATATCTTTAAATGAACGCATTAACTGCGCAGCTCTCGTAATATTAATATGTTTTGGAAGTGGTTGTAATAAAAGAATACCGTGGATTGAAAAATCCCAGTTAATCTCTTTAAATTTATCTAAAAATTCCTTTTCAGAAATGTCTTCAGGAAAATGGAATTGTTTCGTTTCGATACCTAATTTTTGGAATTTTTTTACCGCTGCATTTTCGTAAGAAATTGAATCTTCAAGATCACCAACACGGACAAAAGCGACTGTCGGTGTAATCCCGTGATTGATAGATTCTTCAACTGCGTTTTTAATTTCTTCAGATAAATGTGCGGCTACTTTTTTGCCATCTAAAATTTCTGCCATTGTGTAACCCTCCATATTTTATGTTGAGATTATTATACCATAATGACATTTCGATAATAAAAAATAACCATATCAAATAGATATGGTTATTGAAAACAATTACTTATTTAGTTTCACGGTGAAGTGTAACTTTGTTTAATCTTGGGCTGTATTTTTTAAGCTCGATACGCTCAGGATTGTTTTTCTTGTTTTTCACTGTGTGGTAGTTACGGTCACCTGTTTCAGTACATTCTAAAATAACTTGTACGCGCATTATTGTCACCTCTTCAAATAAATTATCGTGTGATTTCTCTTCAACTGGCCAGTTGATCATCAACGGATGATTACGGTTTTTAATCACTTTATTAATATTACAGTAGACGCCCTAATAATTCAAGTAAATTTCACAAATTTATATTTGCTAAATCGTAGGCGTTACGATATACTATTTTAGTACAAAAACATTGGAGGGAATTATTTTGAAATTAAGAGCATTACTAATTTCATTCGTCGCTATACTTGTTCTCGCTGCTTGTAGTAACGACGCAGCTGACAACAAAGAAAGTGATAACACAGATAGCGACAACAAAAATCTTAAAGTGTATACTACAGTTTTTCCACTATATAGTATGACTAAAGAAATCGCAGGAGACACGATGGAAGTCGAATCTATTTACCCTAAAAACGTCAACATGCATAACTATGAACCGTCCCAAAAAGACATTCTAAACTATGCAAAAGGCGATCTTTTCATCTATACAAATCATGAATTAGACCCTGTAGCTAAAAAGATACATGAGACAATCGAAAACGACACTGAAGTGTTAGAAGCATTTAACAATGAAGAAGCATTCATCGAAGACGAACATCATCATGACCACGACCATGATCACGATCACGATGCAACTGAAGATGAAGATGAACACGACCACGGACACGATCATCACCACCACGGTGAGTTCGACCCACACGTTTGGTTAGATCCAGAACTAGCTACACAAATGGCAGAAAACATTAAAGACAAATTAGTTGAAATGAACCCAGACGAAAAAGAAACTTACGAGAAAAACTTTGAATCTTTAAAAGCTGACTTAGAAGAATTATCTAATTCTCTAGACGAAGCAATGAAAGATAAAAAACGTGATACAGTATATATTTCACATGAGTCTATCGGTTACTTAGCACACAAATACGACTTTAAACAAGTTGGTATTCACGGATTAAACGACGATGAACCATCACAAAAAGAACTTACTCATATGATTGAAGACATTAAAGAAACTAAAACTCCATACATTTTAAGAGAACAAAACGTTTCTTCACGTCTAACTGACATGATCGGAAAAGAGACAGATGTAGAATTCTTACCGTTCCACAACTTAGAAGCTTTAACTGATAACGATCCAGAAGACTCAACATATCAAAGTCTGATGAAAGAAAATATCGAAACACTTAAAAAAGCATTACAAGATTAAAAAAACACCCTTTGTTGACTTTTTAAAATCAACAAAGGGTATTTTTATATGTGTAAAAGTATTATTGCTCCATTTCTAGACGGATACGTTCTGTAAATTCTTGGATTTCTTTTACATCTTTTTTAACGACAAAGTATGCGACGACTAGTCCAATTCCAGTAAATAATGTCAGTACGAGTAATGTTTTAAATAAAAAACCGATTAATCCTTTAATTAAATCCACTTGTTATCCCTCCTGAATGATTCGAATCGCAGGTAAGTCTGCGGGTGCTAGTTCTATATTCCCGAGTTCACTACGTTTTAACCATCTTTTTTCAATATGTTCGTTTAATGTTAAATTTCCACGTACTATTTTTGAATAGTACGTCGTTAAATTAACGATTCCAAAATCATATTCATAACGCGTCGTCGTAATTTTATCGAGCACTTCGATTTCAGTATCCATTTCTTCTAACAATTCGCGCTTTAACGCTTCAATTTCATCCTCACCCGCTTCAACTTTTCCTCCTGGGAACTCCCAAAGGTTCGCGAGTGTTTTACCAGGAGGTCTTTTTGCGACGAGTATACGATCTAAATCGTCGACAATCACCGCTGCAACGACGTTAATTTCCTTTTTCATTTGACTTATCCTTTATATTGTAATGTATTTCTTCGAATCTGACTGTAAGTGGTACGAAGATAAACGTATAAATAAAAAATAAAAATAAAACGATAATGATTCGTGTCGAATTTAATATCGGTAAATTCGGAACGATAAAAACTATTGAAATAATAAGTAAAGCGAGCGCAATATACTCAAATACGACAGATTTTGTCGATGGTTCTATATATTCTTTACAATTTGGACAGCGCGTTCTAGATCTCGGCTTAATCATATAGCCGAGCAACTTCTCTTTATATGTCCATTTATGATGGCAATTCGGACATACGGCCGTATGAAACTCTTTTTTTGCCACTTGAATCCCCCATTTTTTTACACTGTTTATGCTAATATAATAAGTATCATAGTTAAGGAGTGCTTATATTGAAAATCGAGTTACGCAAATCACTAAATACGATTCTTATCATTATTGCATTGGCTGTTATTTATAGATTCAGTTTGCCTTATTTACCTGGAGTTTTTAAATTCTCAGTACTCGTTTTATTCGTACTCATCGCTTTAATGTCGATTATGAGTGTGTTTAAACGAGAATACGATGAAAACCCGTTCGAACGAAAAAACAATGACGAGTAATTATTCGACTCTATCGCCTTGTTTAAGACTCTCAAAGTCTTTAAAACGAATGCGTATAGAGTCTTTATTTAATTCTTTGTCACTCATCACTTGAAAATGTAAGTGTGGCAATGTCGTCGCACCACTATTTCCAACTTGCCCAACAAGTTCTCCAGTAACGACACTATCTCCAACGTCAACTTGTACACTATCCTTTTTTAAATGTGCAAGTAAACTATATTCTCCGTTTTCGTGCTCTATGATTACATAGTTTCCTGACGGCTCATCTTGATTCACGATACCAATTTGGTTATCTTTAACATCACGCTTAACATCGACGACTACTCCTTCCAGCGGTGCGAGTACATCATTTCCAAATACGAAGTACGAATTTAAATCACCGGGATCACCGTTATGGTGATATAACTCAACCATATTCGTTAAATCATACGCATAGCGTTGATTCTCTGTTCTGTAATGATAGTTATGAAACACATCTGTACCACCTGCAGACACAACTGCTTCTTCTAGTGGTAATGCATACTCATTTTTTGTCCAAACGTCATCCGTATCGTACTTTTCATTTAAGTGAAGTTCAATACCGATAATCTCATTATCATCTGTAAATGCTGCAGTAAGACTATGTGTTTCTTCATCATTCACATAAAAATATCGATTAAAATTCATCGTTAACTTATTGTGATATTTTTGATGAAGATCTCCCGCTTCACGATGAAAGATTTGTAACGATTCGACAAATCTTGATTCTTCAGTATTTTGTTTAAACGGTTCAAATGCTGTGTCATAGATTTCTTTAAACTTCTCACTATTAAAATATTCTACAAATGTATCTGGTGTTACCATGAAGTCACGTCCCTTTTTAATGATTTAATTTGTTTAACGTTTCGATTAACTCTTTAGATTGAAACTCTACAGATTGTAAGTCGTTCGGTCTAAAGTTATCGATATTCATAAATATCACTTGTTCGACATTTATGTTAAACGCTTTCGCAAGAGCCTCTTTTTTATTTTCGTTATTTACGTCATCTGTCGCGACAAATAAATAATCGAGTTTCGCAGCACTGTAATCTTCAGTTTCGTATATTTTATAGTCATCACTTTCTAGTATACGTTTAATATATTTCGGTTGACTAAATCCTAATACGTCATATACTGCTTCAGTTCCAAAACTTGAAAATTTCGGCCTTAAATAATACGTATCATCTTCATCGACAATGACTGCAGCATTCATATCGAGCACTTGTTGATTTAACTGACTACGAAGTGTAGACATTTTTTCTAAAAATTCATCCACAATAAGTTTTGCTTCTTCTTCTTTATTTAACATGACACCTAAATAATAAAAGTGAGTCAAATAAATTCGCTTTTTATATGGATTAAATGCGCTCGTAATATATCGCATTTCAATTGTTGGTGCGTAATCTCTATATGTCGCAGAGTACTCATCCGGTGCATACGTGACGATTAAATCTGGATTTAATGACTCTACTGTTTCAAAATCACCAGGTTCAATAAAAGTCGCATCTAACTTCTCTTCCACTAACTCCGAACCTTTAAGCTGAGAGTTAACACCTACGGGCTCTACACCGAGCAGTTCAGCATTTAAAGGATCTGCTGCACGAAATAATACAGGGCGCTTAATTTCTTTATTAAGTTCTAAGTGTCCTGCTTGTTCAGTTGTAATGACACGTGTGTTTTCGTCACTACTCACTTCCTGATATGTACTACAACCCGCTAATAATATGGTTGCAGATAACGTCAATAATCTTTTTTTCATGATTTATCCCTACTAATATAATTAAATATAAAGTACTCGAGCTTTCTAAAAAAGTATGCGAGTATAATTCCGACTAACGTTCCAGTGACGTTTAAAATAACGTCGTCGATGTTCGTCGTACGTCCAATCGGTAATATATATTGAATCGTTTCAACCGAAATTGAAAACAAGCATCCAAATATACTCGTCAACCATTCCTTTTTCGTCATTAAATAGACGAAAAATCCAAACGGCACAAATAATACGATATTCATAACTAAATTATTAAAAATCGCCTCATCTGTACCATAATCATACAGCTCTCTCATCGACTGAAACGGTACGACATTACTCGTATGTCCCTGTAAACTCGTCGGCATCATCGTAATTAATAGTATACCAATAACACTCATCATTATGCCGACAAACACCGTAAAATCTTTAAATTTATTATAATCATTTAACCGGTGATTGAACTTTCTATTGAAATAAATTGCGAATAAAAGCAATATGACAATACAAATGAAAAAAACCGGAATGACAGGCCAAAACGCTTTAATTAAAATCAATGTAACAAATCTCCAATTTTATTTATGGACTGACTATACCATATTATTTTGACATGAGTATATCAATTTAAAAAGAAAAGACATTGAGAATATTCTCAATGTCATTCTTTCTTCATTACTTGTTTGTGATACATTTCTTGGTATTTACCGCTGAGTTTTAGTAACTCCTCGTGATTACCCGATTCTACAATATTCCCTTGGTCTAATAATAGGATGTTGTTCGCATGCTGAATCGTCGATAATCTGTGTGCGATTATTACCGTCGTTCGATTTGAAGATACAACTTTCATTGCATTTTGTACGAGCTGCTCTGTTTCACTATCAACGTTAGACGTTGCTTCGTCTAGTATTAATAGTGTCGGTTTAAATGCTAATGCTCTCGCAAATGAAATGAGCTGACGTTCTCCAAGTGATAATGTCGAACCACTTTCAATAAGTTCTTCATGAATCCCGTTTTCAAAGCGTTCTAAAATCATTTCTCCACCGACAGAATTTAAAGCATCGATGGCTTCTTCTTCTGTAATGTCTTCACTACCAAGACGAATATTATAAAGAAGTGTTCCGTTATAGATGTACGGATCTTGTAAAACGATTGCCATATGACTTCTCATCGATTGTTTGTTTAATGTTTTTGTGTCGACACCGTCAAACAGTATCTCTCCACTATCCGGATCATAAAACCTCATCAGTAAGTTGATAATTGAACTCTTACCAGATCCCGTATGCCCAACGAGTGCGAGCGTTTCATTTTCTTTTACTTTAAAGTTAATGTTATTTAACACTCGGTGTCCTTTATTGTATGAGAAATTGACATCATTAAACTCGATATTTCCTTTAAACGTTTGAAGTTCTTGATGGTCTTCTCGTTCTTCTTCCTCATCGAGTAATTCGAACACTTTATTTGTCGCGACACGAGCTTGTTCGATGATATCAAACACACCGATAATCGCATATAAAGGCATCATAATTTTCCCGGCGTAGTCAATCATTAAGTACATCGAACCTACAGACCATGCTGTGTTTTGGAATACAAACATATAACTGAATACGAAGATTAAAATCATGAGTACAACACTACGTAAAGACTCGATTAAGTTCGTATTTGTCAGTGCGTTTAACCTTGAAAGTCGCACTGAACTTTTATAGTAATCTTCGTTTAGTTTAGAAAACTCGTTAAACACTTTTTCTTCGTTATTAAATGCTTGAATGACACTCATACCGCTAATAGATTCATTAATAGACGCGTTCATTTCACTATTTCGTTCACGTTTTGTCATGTTAAATTTGTTAGACGCTTTTCGGTATAAGTATAACCATAAAAATAGAAACGGTAATACGAGTATCATTAACAATCCTGCATACACGTTTACAAAGAACGATGCAATAACGACCCCTAAAATCGTAAACACACTCGTAATCACTTGAGTGAGAACTGACGTAAATACATTTAGTATCGTTTCTGTGTCGTTAGTGATTCTTGCTACAACTTTCCCTGCTGGTAAGTTGTCAAAGTAACGTACCGGTAATTTTTGAACATGTCTAAAGACTTTAAGTCGAATCGATTGGATGACTTTACTTCCTGCTTTTAATGTTACGAGTCTTGAGTAATACCCAATCAGTCCGTTAGTCACTTGGACTATTAAGTATATGAAAAGCATAATGACTAAGCCTTTAACAACGACATTCTCTTTTACTAAGTAATTATCTAAAATAATTTTTAATAAAAACGGCCCGAGTAAGTTTAACCCAACCGCGATTAAGTTAAGGACGATTCCGAAGAGAAGGAGTGAACGGTGACCAGCTGTAAATTCATATAATCTTTTAAGTTGGTTCAACGTTCTCACCTCCATGTTTAAAGTACTCGTGTTGTGTTTTGTACCATCCGTCTGTTTCTATTAACTCTTTATGAGTACCAGACTGAACGATTGCCCCGTCATCGATAACGATAATTTGATCTGCATGTTCCACGGCAGATAATCTATGCGTAATGATAATCGTTGTTTTATCTTTACGTGTTTTCTTTAACGCATCGATAATATGTTGTTCAGTATTTGCGTCTACTGCACTTAAAGCATCATCTAAAATAAGTATCTCCGGATCTTTAATTAAGCTTCTCGCAATCGATATACGCTGCTTTTGACCGCCAGATAATGCGATACCCTTTTCTCCGACTTTCGTTTCTAAGCCGTGCTTCATATTGTTTAAGTCATTGACTAGCGCACTATTTTGAATTGCGCGCTGCAGTTCTTCTTCTGTTGCATTTTCTTTACCAAATAAAATGTTTTCTCGAACTGTTTTACTAAATAAGAAGTTTTCTTGCGGAACATAGCCAATTAAATCTCTCAGTTCTTTTTTATTAATATTTTGAATCGGTTTTCCATCGATAATAAATTGACCATTACCTTCAGAATAGTACTTTAAAAACTGTTTAATAAACGTCGTTTTACCGCTTCCCGTTTTACCGACGATACCGAGTGTCTCTCCTTTTTTAAGTTCGAGATCAATACCTTTTAAATTCTCACGACTCGATGTCGGATACGTAAATGAGTAGTCGTCAAATGAGATATTGTTGTTTTGAACACTTTCACCTGAGAATAACACATCATCTTCTTCGTTCAGTAAGTCTTCAATTCGGTTAAGTGATGCACGACCTCTTTCTGTAGTGTCTAACATAATTCCAAATGCGAACATCGGCCAAATCATCATATTTAAATAAATATTAAACGTTATAAACTCACCGAGTGTGATCGTTCCGTTATTGATAAAAAACGCACCGGCAATAAATGAGATGATAAATGACGTTGCAACGACTAACGTCGTAATTGGCTCAAAAAGTGCTTCTAATTTCGCAACTTTCATAATGCGATCAATATAATTAGAAGTCATTGATTTAAAACGATTATACTCCGGATTTTCTTGTACATAACTTCTCGTTACTCTAACACCTTCAACAACCTCTAATACGTTGTTGTTCATTTTTCCGAATGATTCTTGTGCTTTCATATGGTGTTCCATAATCTTTTTACCGATTTTTACTTCCGTCACAATAAGTAGTGGTAACGGAAGTAAAGCAATAATTGTTAACACCGGATTAACGACAATCATCATTGTAACTAATATTATTGTCCCATAAATTAACGTATCGATAATTGTGATAATACCGAATGTCGTTCCCATCGTCACACTGCGTAAATCATTCGTAATGCGCGCCATTAAGTCTCCCGTACTATTTCTTTCATAGAATGATGGGGACATCGCTAAATACTTACGGACTAAACGCTTACGTAAAATCGCATCAATATCATAACCAGACTGCATGATGTAATACGTACTTATGTATGTCAGTATATAAATCAATAGAATCGCAGAGAAGAATACACCGATAATCATTTTCATCGAGTCTAACGTCATTGACCCCGCTGTAATGAGGTCGATTGTTTTACCAATGAGTAGCGGAGGTAAAATTTCTAAAATGTTTAAAATTAATGCAGATGCTAATATAATGAGTAATTTGAGCTTATGTTTTCGAAAATACCAACTGATTTTCTTTAAAAATGTAAGCATCTTTTGTTCCTTTCTTTTTGATCTTTATATACAAAAATCGGAGGGTAATTACCCTCCGTTAAATGATTAATTATATATTACGATTTTTGAAATAATTATTCAATAATTATTATTCGCCACGTGCTGCACTATCTGTAATTAAAATAACGTTGTCGTGGTTGTGGAGAATGGATACCGGGATGTCTTCTGTAATTTCTCCACTGATGAATAAATCACGTGCATTTTTCTTATTGTCACCAGAGATTAAAAGAATGATTGTTTTAGCTTTCATAATCGTTTGAAGCCCCATCGATACCGCTTCAGTTGGAACGTCTTCAATCGATTCAAAGAATCTTGAATTATCTTCGATCGTTTCATCTGTTAACTGTACTTTATGTGTGAGTGAATTAAAATCTGTTCCTGGTTCGTTAAACGCAATATGACCATTTCTTCCGATACCGAGTACTTGAATATCGATACCTACTTCGTCAATAAGCGCTTCATAGTCTTCCACTTCTTTTTGTAAATCTTCTGCAACACCATCTAAAATATGAATGTTTTCTTGTGGGATATCTAACTTACTAAAGAAATGTTGTTCCATGAAATAATGATAACTTTGGTCGTTTGACTCATCTAATCCGACATATTCATCTAAGTTAAATGTCGTTAGTTCTGACAGATCTAAATTTGCTTCGTTAATTTTTTTTGCTAACGCATCATACATACCCTCAGGCGTTGACCCTGTCGCAAGGCCTAATGAAAATTGTTTCGATTCTTTTAATGCGTCGAAAATAATTGTTGCCGCTTCGTTACTCATGTCTTCATAAGTATTTGCTTTAATTTCTTTAAAATTTGTCATTGTGTGCCTCCAATTGAAACTCGATGTATGCAAGCTAATTGCATACGATACTTAAGTGTCTTTAAGACTTTTAAGTATTTTAATATTATATTCTTTTTTAATTTCTCTGTAAAACAATAACTATAGAAGTTCGTAAATTAAAATAAACACGAGTATAAATGATACTGCTAGTGATAAGACTCCATATATAGACAACCATAGTGGATGACGATAATGTCCAACGATATCAGAACGTCTTGAAGCATGTAATATCCCACCGAGAATAACTGGTAATATTAATCCATTTAAAATTGTTGTAATCTGAAGTAACACAACCTCTTCGCCCTTTAGTAAAAAGATGAACCAACTCGTTAAAACGAGCATGAGTAATACGACATCGATATATTTTTTAATAATATCATTAACTGATTTAATAAATGTTCCTGTCGTATACGCGACACTCACAATAGACGTTAATGATGCACATATAAATAATATCCCTAAAGCGTAGCTACCAAGACCACCAAACACTTCTGAAAAAGCACTTTCTAATAAGTTATCTTTAAATAAAATGACGTTACTTCTAGATAACCCGAGTATTGTAAAGAATAATAGTAAGCGTGTCACTGTAACGATAATCACACTATAAACAGCAGATCGAGTGACTGCTGTTTTATACTTTTCACCGGTAATTTCTACATCAATTAAACGATGTGCACCAGCAAAACTAATATATCCACCAATCGATAGGGCAACCATCATCGCAATTGTCGTCACAATATCGTAATCAATCATCGGTAGGACCGTTTTTGCAAGTGTGACATCATACGGTACATCTGTTGCTGTAAATGCGTACGCAAGTAGAATTATTGCGATAATAAAACTTAACATCACTCCGATAAACGTTTCTAACGTAATACGATTTCTATTTAATAAATAAAATAAAATCGCAATCATAAGCCCAATGGATGCGCCGAGTTTTATATCGACATTAAATAATAAACTAATTCCAATTCCTAAACCCGAAATATTAATGATATTAAACGCGATTCCTCCAAGTAAGACAACGACAGACATAAACGTCCCAAAATTCGGGATAATTTTATTGATGACTAAATGTGCCGGCGTTTTTGCGACAGTGAGTATTCGCCATATATTCATTTGTATGCCGAGTTCGATAATTCCAGTGATTATAATGACGAACGCAAGACGCTCATAAAATTGAATCGTTAAGTCCGCCGTTGACATTAAAAACAAAGGGCCAATTGAAGCACTGGCCATTAAAAATACCGCACTAAAGATTTTATTTCTCTCTAATCTTCTCTCGTTCATGACCTTCACCTCAATTCGCCCATTAAATTAGTACATTGGTTTTATTACGTCATTCAATTGTTTTGTAATAGAAAATTTACGTGCGCCGAATTTTAAAAGCGTTGAAACAGAATGTGTTTCTAGCACTGATGAAATAACGACTTCTGAACGTGACTCAACCGGTACGATATTAATCATCGTTTTAATAATATAATCGTAACCAAATATCGTAAATTCTAGCCTTCTATTTTCGACATATTTGTTAATCTTTCCTTTATAGTCTGTTCCATTATATGTGAGTACAAACGGAGTTCCTTCATCTCTCACATTTTCACTATTTGATTCATAAGAAATACGTGACAACCCATTAATGTTATTTTTAAACCACTGATCAGAATTTAAAAACTCAAACACTGTTTCTGGTAATAACTCTACTTCTTTATTATGAAAATATAATTGTAGTTCCATCATTTCCTCCTTAAATTATAAAGTTACCGAGCACGTCGTTTACATCATGGACAACGACAAACGCAGATTCATCGTGTTTTTTAATGACACGTTTTAAACGTCCGAGCTGGTTCTTGTTAATAACAACGTATAATACATCTTTGTTTTCTTGTGTATAGTATCCGCGACCATGCATAATTGTTACACCACGTTTAATATCATTCGCCACGTGTTCAGCGAGTAATTCTGGTTTTGTTGAAATAATCGTCACTGCTTTTTTCGGATTCATACCTTCAATGATAAAGTCCATTACTTTTGTTGCGATGTATAAAGCAATGACTGTCAGTAACACACGTTCTAATGGAACGACTGTTAAACCAATTGTCACAATGATTAAGTCAAAGAATAGTAGCGCATATGACACGTTAACATCTAAGTATTTGTTTGCAATACGCGCTAAAATTGTCGTTCCAGCAGTCGTCGAACCGACTCTAAATATTAAACCAATTCCCATACCGATTAAAATACCACCAAACACCATGTTTACGATGATATTTTCAAAGTCCATTTGCCAATCCGCTGTTATCCATAACATGATTGACGTCATCGGTATTGTAAATATTGTATAATACATTGCTCTACGAGATAAAAACTTAAAGCCGATAGCTAATATCACAACGTTAATGAGTAAGTTCGTAAGGGCAGTAGACCAACCAAATGCATAGTAAAGTATGATTGATATACCGATAACCCCACCTTCAGCAAGGTGACCACCGATCATGAATGTGTTAATCCCAATCGCAAAGACAAAAGAGCCGACGATGATAACAAACGCATTGATTAGCGTTTGAACAGTCCAATTTTTATTAAACGAAAGTTTTCGCTTATTAAAGTTTTCAACTTTTTTTCTGTTTTTTGCTATCATTTAATCGACTCCTTTTATTTTATATAACACTTTAATTTTATAAGATTTAATACGTTTATTCAATGACAGAACAGGATTAGATTCAATCAATCAACAATAGAAAGGATGAAATGAATGAAATCAATGACTCCGTTTTTAATGTTTGAAGGTCGAGCAGAAGAAGCAATTCAGTTTTATCAATCAGTTTTTAAAGATGTAGAGGTCGTTTTCATTAATTATTTTGAAAGTGGAGAAATGAAAGGCAAAGTGATGCAAAGCTTGATTACAATAAATGGTAATCCAGTCATTTTAAACGATGCTGATGTATCCGAAGCATCAAAATTTACACCGAGTATGAGTTTCTTTATTGAGTGTGACTCTATGGACGAATTAATTACGATTTATGACAAAATAAAGTCAAAAGGGTCTATATTAATGCCGTTAGAAGATTATGGTTTCAGCAGACAGTTTGCATGGGTGACAGATCCATTTGGTGTATCTTGGCAATTAAACTTAATATAAAAATAAAAAACCGAAGTCTATTGACTTCGGTTTTAATCTATTTGTGTTCATAAAAATACGAATTAACCAAGTAATTTTGAGAAAATATTTGTAGATTTACGACTATTTCTTCTTTGTTTAATTGTTTTGTTGTTCAGAGCTTCTACTTTAAACTCCTTGATACGTTGTTCAACTGGAATAATTTGAGTGCTATACAATGTTTTTTCCTCCTGTAATTTTTAATTTATTTCATGTGCTTGTTTTCTTTACTATGTACAGTATAGGCTTTATATCAACGTTTATCAAGGATTTAGCACGCTATTTTTTAAAGTTTATATATTGATAATTTTCAGTTATTTTAAATTAAATAATTAATATATGAAATATATTTTCTAAATATTTAAATTCCGAACCCATTTATACATATGAATGAATAAAAATACTAATGGTAACGGTTTACAGTCGTTTTTATAAGTTTTTAGATAATTAACACACATAAAAATTACAAATTACACTGAAATTTTGATGTAATTTGTATTCGTTTTCCTAAATTTTGCATAAAAAATGAATGTGCTTTCACACATTCATTTCTTTTAGTTTTTATTTTTATTTTTAAATATCGCTGTACTGACGACGTGTGGTACTTCGTAAATATCTCCTTCAACTGACGTTTTTAACGTATCATTAATTTCTTTTAGTACAGACTCTTTACGGTGATCACTAAATCTTGAAAGCCATGATGACGTTCCAATACGTTTCAACCATTCTTCGTCCGTGAATTTTATTTTATAATCCTTTTTGAAAAGATTTGTTAAGTCGAATTTATGGTAATTAAAGTCACTGAACCATTCTACTGGGAAACTGTTAATCATTTGTATTGAATATTTCTTTGACCCTGCAGGTTCTAATTGGTTGTATTTTGCATTTGCACGAATGATTTTCATCGTTTCTTTCATCATCGAGTTATTTACTCTAAACCCTAAATCTGAAATAATCATCAGGCCGTTTGGTTTTAAAAGTCGCTTTACCTCTCTAACCGCTTCATTTGAATCAAAATACTGCCATGCACGTAATGCAAAAATAATGTCATAATCGTTTTCTCTTAAATGCGTGTTTTCTGCAAATCCATCATGGAATTTAACGTTGTCACCACGCGTATAATCGATTCCCATTTTTCTAAATATTTCACTCGGCTCTAATGCGTCTACTGTCGCACCTTCGTCAGACAGCATTTTAGATAAAAATCCAGGGCCTGCACCGAGGTCTAAAATTTTCTTACCTTTAAAATCTATACCGAGTTGTTTTATGCCATCTAATAATTCCTTTGGTATGTCGTTACGACTTTTAAAGTATTCTTCTTCAAACGTTTTTAGTTTATAATCCATTTTTTATCCGCCCTTTTCTATCAAACTATTTAATTGTATTCTATACGTAAATAACTGTATGATAAATAAATAATTGTTTTTTAATTAATATGGAGTGAATATTTTATGTCTAAACCATTACTCGCGATTACACTCATAGCGTTGATGATTTTATTATTTTACTGGGGAGTGACGTTTGTCGTACCGAGTTTCGGTTTCCCAAGAATCGTTGCATTATCTATTATATTAGGAAGTGTGGCAGGTTTCTACATATATACTATTATTGATAATAATTATCTCGATTAAAAATATATGGAGGGGAAATTATGACACAAACGAACGAAAAGCCAGATTATCGTTTAATTATCATCTTAATTAGTGGTGCGTTTATCGCATTTTTATCAAATACATTTTTAAACGTCGCATTACCATCGATTAAAAATGACTTTGGCATTTCAACGAGTAGCGTTCAGTGGGTATCGACGTCTTATATGCTCGTTGCCGGAATCATCATTCCGATGACAGCTTACTTTATGAACCGTTTTAGCGCGAAGAAAATATTTTTAAGTTCAATGGGATTATTTTTAATCGGGACTTCACTTGCAGGATTTTCAGTGACATTTCCGATGCTCATCGCAGGACGTATGATCCAAGCGACAGGTTCTTCAATACTCATGCCGCTTCTAATGAATACCTTAATTAGAAGTTACCCACCTGAAAAACGTGGAACAGCTATGGGGATGTTCAGTTTAGTCATGTTCTTCGCCCCTGCAATTGGTCCGACGCTATCAGGTGTCATAATTCAACGTTATGACTGGCATGTTTTATTTTTAATGATGATACCGATCTTAATCTTACTTTTAATTTCTGGTTTTGTTTTACTACCTAACGTTTTACTAAACAAAAATGCTGTTATGGACGTTCCATCTGTTATAATGTCAACGATTGGATTCGGTGCATTATTATATGGACTTGTATCAGCTGGAGATCATAAATTACTTTCTATACAAACATTTGGTCCAATTATCATTGGTGTTGTTGTCATTTACTTTTACGTAATGCGACAAATGAAGTTAGACGTTCCGATGTTAAACTTTAGAGTATATAAATATCGTATGTATCTACTCGGAACGATCATTAGTGCTGCAACGAACATGGGACTATTTGCAGGTATGATTTTAATACCGATCTTTTTACAAGATATACAAAACCGTTCCCCGCTTGAAACAGGATTGCTCATGTTACCGGGTGCGTTAATTTTAGGTTTACTCTCTCCGGTATCTGGTAAGCTATTTGATATGTACGGTCCTAAAGGAATGGCAATTATCGGTCTTACACTTGCGACTGTAACAACAGCGTTTTTAGGTCGACTTACAATAGATACTAGTTTTTCATACATTTTAACGATTTACGTCATTCGTGCGTTTGGTATGACTCTCGTTAACACACCAGTTATGACAAATGGTATGAACGACTTGCCACGTGATTTAACCCCAGATGGATCTTCTCTAAACTCTATGCAAAACCAAGTATCTGGAGCTGTTGGTATCGCCTTACTAATTTCTGTTATGCAAGGATATATTAACTTTAATTTAAATAAACTGGACGTTGTGACACCTGAAATTGAAAACCAAATTACAATTGAAGGTATTAACTTAGCATTTAACGTCGGTGCTGTATTTATGGGAATAGGGCTCATCACTGCGTTTTTCTTAAAACGTGTGACGAGTGAAGATATGATGAAAAACTCAACTTTCTCTGCACGTCCTGTTGACGATGGACGAAAAAAAATCCGTAAAGAAGATTAATCTTCTTTACGGTGTTTTTTATTTTTGGACGATACGTTTAACAATTTCTATAATCGTTTTTGTCGCTTTTTCTAAATCATTTACAGATGTAAACTCGTATCTACCATGCATGTTTTCAGTTCCTGTGAAGATGTTTGGTGTTGGAAGTCCCATAAAAGATAGCTGAGAACCGTCTGTTCCGCCACGTACTGGTTGAATGACAGGCGAGATATCAAGAGATTTCATTGCTTCTTGAGCAATTTCTACGATATAAAACTTAGGCTCAATTTTCTCTTTCATATTGTAATATTGATCTTCTAGTTCTAATCTTACGTTTTGTGGACCATACGTATCTTGATATTTCTCTACAATTTTCTTCATCGTTTCTTTTCGATTTTCAAAATTATCTCTATCAAAGTCACGAATAATATACTCTAATTCAGTTTCGTCTGTTGAACCGTTAATTGTGAGTAAATGGAAAAATCCTTCATACCCTTCACTACATTCTGGAGTATCTTCAGGGTCGAACTCTAAAGCAAATTTAGAAGCGATTGTTAAACTATTGATCATTTTATCTTTCGCAGTACCTGGGTGAATGTTTTTACCTTTAATAATTACTTTCGCACCTGCAGCGTTAAAGCTTTCGTACTGAAGTTCACCAACTGGCCCACCGTCAATTGTATATGCAAAGTCTGCATTAAATTTCTCGACGTCAAACTTATGAGGTCCACGACCTATTTCTTCATCTGGCGTAAATGCAATACGGATATCACCGTGCTCGATATCGCTATTTAAAATCGCTTCAGCGGCAGTGACGATTGCAGTAATACCTGCTTTGTCGTCTCCTCCTAAAAGTGTTGTACCGTCTGTTGTAATAAGTGTATGACCAATATAATTGTTTAAGTTCGGGAACTCTTTTACAGTCATAACGATATCTTGTGATCTATTTAAAATGATGTCGCCACCTTTATACTGAACGACTTGTGGGTTAACGTTTGTTCCCGTAAAGTCTGTTGCCGTATCGACGTGTGCTAAAAAACCAACTGTTTCAGCATCGACATTACCAGGTATTGTTGCAAATAAATACCCATTATCGTCGAGAGTAATATCAGATAAACCAATTTCTTCTAACTCTTCTTTTAACATATGTAAAAGATCCCACTGCTTACTTGTAGAAGGCGTCGTTTTACTTGAAGCGTCGGACTGAGTGTCAACTTTTGCATATCTAATGAGTCTTTCTGTAAGTTGTTCTTTCATAGTAATCTCCCTTATCCATGTAATTTATCGAAAATTAAAATCCAGAATCACGTGTTAACTTATTTTTTTCGTTATACCTTTCAATACTTAAACCGATTAATCGATCGAGTAATTCACTATACGGTATACCGCTTTGTTCCATTAGTTTTGGATACATTGAAATCGATGTAAATCCAGGTAACGTGTTGACTTCGTTTACAATCACTTCTCCATCTTCAGTTAAAAATACGTCTACACGTGCATATCCTAAAGAGTCTAAAGTGCGGTAAGTATTTTCTGCGACTTCTTGAATTTTTTTCGTTTCGTCCTCTGTCAGTTTAGCAGGAATGATTAGCGTCGCACCGTCATCTGTTAAGTATTTTGATTCGTAATCGTAAAAGTCAACGTTTGAAACAATTTCACCTGGAATCGATACTATTAACTCGTCATTGCCAAGGACAGACACTTCGATTTCACGACCGACAATCGCCGTTTCTATGAGTACTTTATCGTCAAATTTAAATGCGTCGTTTAAAGCATGATTAAACTCGTCTTCATTCTCTACTTTACTCACACCGACTGAAGAACCTTGGTTCGCAGGTTTTATAAACATCGGTAAACCGAGTGCTTCCTCAATTAAGTTAAAATCGACGACATCCTTTTCATAAGAATGAACGACGATTCCGTTTGCCACTTGAATATGATGGTAATCGAGTAACCTTTTTGTCACGTCTTTGTCCATAGCGACTGCGCTACCTTTCGTATCACAACCGACATAAGCGACGTTCGCACATTCAAGTAATCCTTGAACGTTGCCATCTTCACCATATGTACCATGCAGTACTGAGAAGATTGAATCGAGTTGAATTTCACCAGATTCCGTCTCAAATTGATTACCCGGAATCACTTTCATCGTTTCTTTTTCGTCGACTAATGTTAAGTCGATTTCTGTTAAATCTGTTGTAGTGACCCACTCGCCGGTTTTTAGTACGTGAATTAAACGTACGTTATATTTTTCTTTATCGAGCGCATCTAACACACTTTTCGCTGAACGAAGTGATACTTCATACTCCGTTGATTTTCCACCGTATATTAATCCAATATTTAATTTATTCATATGATTCGTCCTTTTTCATAAATTCGTTTTTATTTTATCATATTCATTATTTATAAATCATTCTTTTTAAGTGGCGTAATTTTATTATGTTATAATTTTGATAATCTTATTTAAGGGCTGGTGCTATATGAAGCGATTCTTTTCATATTATAAACCGTACAAGACGCTGTTTATGATTGATTTTTCATCAGCAGTGTTTGTCGGATTATTAGAGTTACTTTTCCCACTCATCGTCAGTGGTTTTATAGATAATTTACTGCCGACAGGTAACTTTAAAATTATATTACTCGCAACAGTTGGATTACTCGCTGTATACATACTCAATACGTTTTTACAGTATGTCGTGACGTATTACGGACATCTACTCGGTACAAATATTGAACGAGATATCCGTAACGACTTATATAGTCACATTCAATATTTATCGTACCGATATTTTGACAATACAAAAACAGGCAAGTTGTTAACACGTTTAACAAACGACCTCATGAATATCGGTGAGATGGCACACCACGGGCCAGAAGACTTATTTATTGCCGTGATGACACTACTCGGTGCATTTGGAATTATGTTTTGGATTAACCCTGAACTTGCTGTCATTTCATTTGTGATCGTACCGCTGATTTTAATCATCGCTATTTATTTCAACAAAAAGATGACAGTTGCGTTTAGAGAATTATTCGGACGTGTCTCTGAATTCAACCATTTAATTGAAGATAAAATCGGTGGAATTCGCCTCGTTCAAGCATTCGCTCGTGAGGAAGATGAAATTAAAGCATTTAAAGCAATTAACTCACGCTTTAGAGCGACAAAACTTAAAGCATATAAAATCATGGCGTTAAACAACTCAATTTCATATATGCTCATGCGTTTTGTGACAGTATTCATCTTAATTGCGGGTGCGTACTTCGTATTAAACGATAAAATCTCTTACGGGGATTTCGCTGCGTTTATTTTAATTTCAAATATATTATTTAAACCACTCGAAAAAATTAACGCAGTCATCGAACTATATCCTAACGGTATTGCTGGATTTAAACACTTTACTGAGACGATGGCAGTCGAATCAGAAATTAAAGAAGTTGAAAATCCAATAGCGCTTGAAAATCCTAAAGGCGAAATCGTCTACCAAAACGTCTCATTCTCATATGAGGATAAAAAAATCTTAAACGACTTATCGTTTAACGTAACTCCTGGAGAAACTGTCGCACTTGTCGGGCCAAGTGGTGCAGGTAAAACGACAATTACGAGTTTACTTCCGAGATTTTATGAAGTGTCTGACGGTGCAATTACGATAGACGGCACGAACATTAAGGAATACTCATTAAAATCACTTAGAGAAAACATCGGTATCGTTCAACAAGATGTATTTCTATTCTCAGGAACGTTAAGAGAAAACGTCGCATATGGTAAACCTGATGCGACCGATGAAGAAATATACGATGCGCTTGAAAAAGCACAGTTAAAAGATCTTGTCGATAGTTATGCTAAAGGCTTAGACACAGTCGTCGGTGAACGCGGCGTGAAATTATCTGGTGGACAAAAACAAAGAATTTCGATTGCACGTATGTTCTTAAAAAATCCACCGATTCTAATACTAGACGAAGCGACAAGTGCATTAGATACTGAAACAGAGCGAGAAATACAATCCGCGTTAAACCGACTCGCAGTCGGTCGTACGACACTTGTTATCGCTCATCGACTTGCGACAATTAAAAACGCAGATCGTATTTTAGTTGTGACACCAAACGGTATTGAAGAATCCGGATCACACGAAGAATTACTAGAAAATAGCGAAGGTCTTTACCGAGCGTTACACGATGCACAATTTGCAGCATTATAAACACAAAATAACCATCCTTTTTAATATAAAAGGATAGTTATTTTTATAGCCAAATTGTTTTTTCTTGTTTATCAGTACGTTTTCTAAGAAGTTCTTTTGCGTTGTCGTTTTCTCCAAAGAAAATTGCGCCTACAACTTCTTCGTCTTCCTCTATACCTAGTGCTGACTTTACTTCTGTAGCATTATAAACTGGCCCAGTCTTCCAAATAGAATCGATGCCCATACTCGTCGCTTGAATAAGCATATTTTGAATTGCTGCACCGACCGCTAAAATGTCTTCTTCGTATTTACCGCGTGTCTTATTTTTATTTTTACTATAGACCGCTAAAATAACAGTTGGAGCAACCATCGTTTTACTGACCATTTTAACTTTCATACGCTCAAATTCTTCTTCACTAATGTCACGGTTTTTTTGGAATTCCATTGCCGCATCATAAAACTGCTGCATGTTTTCTCCTTGCATGACAATAAACTTCCAAGGTTCAGTAATGTGATGGTTCGGCGCTTGGATTGCAGCCTCTATAATCGTTTCAACCGCTTCTTTAGAAATCGGTTCTGTTTTCTTAAATATCTTCGTACTTTTTCTATTTAAAATTGGTTCAATTACGCTCATTGGTCATTCTCCTTATTGAAATTCGTGTAGTAATTTAAACTGTATATGAATGTCATCGTGAACAGTTACGTTCTCGTCTCTCGCTAGTAATACCATCGGTTGACTCAGATATGTAAATGAAACAAATGCATCCCCTCCGACGATTTCAACATCATCGACGGTTACTGGAATTCCATCGTCAACGATTTTTATATCTTCTCGTCTTATAGCGAATAATTTACCGTTGTCTTTAAAGACGTTCATCGGATACGTCCCGAAAAACTGTGCAACGAACGGATTATTTGGATAACGATACACTTTAGACGCGTCACTAAATTGCTCGACTTCTCCGTCTTTAAGAACGAGTATTTTATCTCCTAATTTCATCGCCTCATTATGATCATGTGTAACATATATAATCGTCTTCTCTTCTTCAGTTTTAATGCGTAAAATTAAGTCAGTAATTTCTCGTTTTAAACTTGTGTCAAGACTAGCGAGTGGTTCATCCATTAATATAATATCCGCATTTGTCGCTAGACTTCTAGCTAGAGCGACACGCTGACGCTCACCGCCTGACAATTCGTTCGGAAGTTTTTCTAAATGTCGTTTAATACCAAGTTCAGTCGCAATCGTTTCAACGTGAGTTCTGAGCACCTCTTTACTCATACTTTTCTTTATACTAAACTCGATATTTTGTTTCACTGTTAAATGCGGGTACAGTGCAAGGTTTTGAAACACAAATGTTAAATTACGGTCCTTCGGTTTAGCATCGGTCATTCTTTGACCATCGATATACACTTCACCATGTGACGGTTCAAGGAGTCCAGCAATTATGCGTAAAATTGTACTTTTGCCTGATCCTGACGGACCGACAATTGCCAAACATTCTCCTTCTTTTATATTTATATTTACGTTTCGTAATGCACTCATATCTCCGCAATGCTTACTCACTTGAGTTAGTTGTACTTTATCCATAATTATATTATACATAAATTGCTTACATATTGAACTAAATCGAGAAATCTAGCATAATATAGATGATGAGCGATTATGCTTAATATTATTTTAGGAGTGGGAATTCATACATGTCACATTTAGACAAAGTTAAAAACGGTAATGGATTTATTGCAGCGTTAGACCAAAGTGGAGGTTCAACACCTAAAGCTTTACGTTTATACGGTATCGCTGAAGATAGCTACGATACTGAAGAGGAAATGTTCGATCTTGTACACCAAATGCGTACACGTATCGTTACGTCACCAGCATTTACTAGCGACAAAATCTTAGGTGCAATTCTTTTCGAACAAACGATGGAAAGTAAAGTTGACGGTAAATACACTGCGGAATACTTAAGAGACAAAGGTATCGCGCCATTCTTAAAAGTAGATAAAGGACTTGCTGATGAAGAAAACGGCGTTCAATTAATGAAACCAATGCCTGAACTTGATGAGTTATTAGACCGTGCAAACGAACACGGCATCTTCGGTACAAAAATGCGTTCAGTCATCCATGAAGCAAACGAAGGTCCGATTAAAGAAGTTGTAGAACAACAATTCGAAATCGGTAAGAAAATCTTAGCTAAAGGGTTAGTACCGATCATCGAGCCTGAAGTTGACATCAACTCTAAAGACAAAGAAAAAATCGAAGACATTTTAAAAGTCGCGATTTTAGAAGAATTAGATAAGTTAGAAGAAGGACAAGACGTCATGCTTAAACTGACAATACCTTCAGTAAGAAATAACTTCAAAGAATTAGTCGACCACCCACGCGTCATTCGTGTCGTTGCATTATCAGGTGGATATAGCCGTGCAACAGCAAACGAACTATTAAAAGAAAACGAAGGAATCATCGCGAGCTTCTCACGCGGGTTAACAGAAGGATTATCAGTCGATCAAACTGATGAAGAATTCAACAACCTACTCGCTGATTCAGTAGAAAAAATCTACGACGCTTCAGTAAACAAGAAATAATTAAAGATGATAAAACCGAAATTCTGATGGAATTTCGGTTTTTTATATTTTTCAGGGTGTTTCATCGGTTCGATTGGTTAGATTTAGCCGCGTGGTGAGTTGGTATGGTGGAATCGTCGGTGATAGTTGAATCTCGCCGATGATTCTGGCGAATCGTCGGTGAATTTGATTCCCCACCGACGCTAACAGGACTTTCGTCGGCGAAATTTCTATTCGCCGACGGGAATCATCGAATCGTCGGTGAAATTCGCGATTTCTGGTCAAGTCCATAATATTGTGTAAAATTATATAG
>NZ_KV793645.1:0-6444 GCF_001808485.1 Nosocomiicoccus sp. HMSC09A07 | reverse complement strand
GATTTATTTCTATTACTAAAGTTAAGCACTCGTATGAGTGCTTAACATACTATAAACAATAAGATATTAGGAGGTAATATGAGAAAACAAACAGTAAATATGAAGTTGTATAAATATGATGAAGTGAAAGAAATTTTAAAACAGGCATTTACAGAAAAATTAGCATCACTTTTAAATCAAGGATATATTTTATGTTTTATCTAAAAAAATCAGAATTTTCATTAAAATTATATAGACAACGCTTTCATTATGATATATTATTTAGAATAAGGGGGAAGAAAGGGTGAATAATTATGGAATACATTTTAAATCTGCAAGAACTTAATACTAATTCTAGTCAAGAAGAAGTAGCTTTTGCTAGTTCTAATAGTCATTCATGTGCACTTTGCATTGTTAAACCTTAGTTTACGGATAAATTAATAGTTTAATTTTTAAGACAATTTCATTATTAAAATCCCCCTTTTAATTATATCGAGGTGATTATATGCATAGTATGGCAACTATAAATTTCATTGCTAATGAAAAATTTTATTTACCTATACGATTCTATAATTATGATAAAACATTTTTTAAAATTACTGAGAAAAATAATGTACATAATTGGCAAGCAATCAGGGATAGAATATTTATACAATATTCACCCAAAAAAGAAAAATTACCAGAGCATGGATGGAAAATACACGTTTCAGCATCTAAGCATAATAACAAGGAAATATTATCTATTGTATCTAAATATTGTTTTGATAATAATATCTCTTTTAAATTTTGGTTAGATGATTATATTTTTGAGCTAATGAACAACAAGAATGCTCAAAGAGGATCTTCTGGTAAATTTATGACGATATATCCAAGAAATAATGATGAATTTTTTGAGCATATAAAAGGTTTGGATATGTTACTAAAAAATTATGTTGGACCATACATACTTACAGATAGAAGATTTAATAATAATAAGGTGCTTTACTATCGTTATGGACAAATATTACCCAAAAGTAAAAGTGCTCTTATATACGGTCCAGATAATCAAATATTTGTTGATGATCGTTCTCCTGTTTTTAGAATACCTACATGGGTTAAAGATCCCTTCCCTATTTCACCTAATAATGAGCCTAAATATTTAGGAAAAAAATATAAAATAGAAAAAGCTATCAGATTCACTAATGCTGGAGGAACATATTTAGCATTGAATCTTACCAATAATGAAAAGGTTATAATAAAAGAAGCTAGACCATATACTGCAGAGTTTGGCAAAAATACTGATTCAGAAAAAATGAAAAAAAATGAATATAAACTTTTAAAATATTTTCAAACTCATTTTACAGATAATGAGTTTCCAAAGCCCATAGATATCTTTAAAGAATGGGAACACACTTATATAGTAGAAACCTATGTTCCAGGTGTAACCGTAAAGGAATATTTATTAAATAATAGTTATTTTGTAAAATCTAGACAAGGCTTAGATACTTTTAAAAATTATTTGAAAGAAATATTCATAATTATTAATAAAATAATAAAATTAATTAAAAAAGTTCATAAACATAATATATTAATTAATGATATAAGTCCAGAAAATATAATTTTGGATGAGAAGTTAAATCCTACTATTATAGATTTAGATGGAGCAATTAATCTAAATGAAGCAGGTGAAAAAATTCTAATCGGTACTAGAGGTTTTCATGATGAGAAAGATGTGAACTTATCGGTTAATCGAGATTATAAAAGCATAGGTTATTTAGCATTTAATATGTTGAGTCCAACAATAAATTTATCTACTATTGATGATAGTTTTATTGAAAGACATTTATTGTTTTTAAATAAAAAATTTAATATACCAATAGAATTTTGTAATTATATTAAAAACTTAGTATATTATGGATCTGTTAGTAATATATCTTTTATAGAAATGGAAAAGTTGATAAATAATATTAAATTTCCGGAATATTCTTTAACCTTATCAGAATTAAATATTTCAGACAAAATAATAAAAGCATACAATTTTATAGATGATAATAAAGTAGAAGACTTTGAATTAATGTTCCCTTCAAATCCATTTGCAAAAAACTATATAGGATTAGCATCTGGAACAGCAGGTGTACTTTTTTCAGTAAACAAAATAAAAAATCTTAATGCTAATATAAAAGTTGATGTTGAAAATATTAAAGAATTTTTGTTATATCAATATAATCTATATATGAATTCAGAGCAATTAGATTTTAGTTTATTAGATGGAACAGCAGGTATAATATGGACATTATTAGACTTAGATATCGAGGAACAAGAACATTCAGTAAATCCACTGATTAATTCATTATTAAAGAACGTTAAAAATTCTATTAATAATAAAGAAACAAATTTTTCAATTGAAGATGGTTTAGCAGGCAAAGCTCTTGCTTTACTGAAAAGTTATTTGATTTGTAATAATCAAGAATATTTATCTGTTGCTGAAAGAGTGTGTGACTGGATAATAGAGCAATTGTATAAAAAAGACCCTGTATATATTTCAAAAATTGGACTTAACAAGGGATATACAGGAATTGCTTTGCTTTTTTACTATATATATAAAGCTACTGGCCAAGAAAAATATTTTAATTATGGATATGAAATCTTATGTAAAGATTTATATGAATTTAAAGAAATAGAAAAATCATGGCTTTATCCGGAGGAGCGAAATAAAAAGACATCAATTTATTATCCTTATCTTTCTTCAGGTACGGCAGGGATTTTAGCTGTTTTCTTAAGGTATGTTAGTGAAAACTCTGATATTTTTGATGAAAAAATTTTAGAAAAATTAGTTAAAGGAATTGAATCACAATTCTCTGTTGATTTAAGTCTTTTTTCAGGGCTTACAGGATTAATAAATGTTCATTATGATATAAATTTCTTCATTAATGATTTTGATAGTAAAAATACATTGTCATTATTAGATAATTTGCTCTCAATATTAAAAGAAAATGAAGATAATACATTAAATTTACCAGGACAGCTTATGTATAAATACGGCTGTGATTATAGTAATGGTGGTTCAGGTTTAATTGAATTAATGAATAGATTTAATAATAATGATCGTAATTACTATGTATTTATCGACAGTTATTTTGATTAAAGGAAGTGAAATAATGACTAAAGAAGGTTTTTGGAATAAAAACTTAATTTTATATTTACTCAGTCGCGCATTTCTTGCTTTTGGTAGTAACACTTATACATTTGCAGTATCGTTTTACATTATGTATTACACTGGTTCCGCTATATATTCGTCTATTAACTTAATAATTTTTACTCTTATATCACTATTATTCTTACCAGTAGCAGGTGTGATATCAGATTCTAGAAACAAGAAAAGTATAATTATCCTGGGTGAAGCACTTGATCCTCTTATATTAATAGGATTATTAGTCTATACATACTATTTTGGATTTAATTTAATCGCTTTGTATATTACTACGGCACTAATGACGATTACAGGATCTTTTGTTGGGAATGCTTTTCAGTCAGCGATTACTGCATTATTTAATGTTGATAAAGTTCAAAAAGTATATGGATACTCGTCTATACTAACAGAATCTGCATCACTTTTAGGACCCATTATAGCAGGTGCTTTAATTGGAATTTTTTCATTTGAAATAATGATTATGATTTTTATTGTATTTAATATCATCGCATTAAGTTTTGACTTTAATTTAAAATTTAAACAACAGAATCAGATTGAGGAAAAAAACGAAGAAATTTCGAGTATAAAACAATTCTTCAAAGATGTTTCGGGTGGAATTCAATATATTAAAGAGAGTAGCATCCTTAAAATGATTATAATCTATTTATTCTTTATAAACTTTGTTACGACAACAATTAGTATATTGCCTGCTAAGATGCTCATCAATATTTTAGAACTTAATTCAACTTTAGTAGGATTTTGTTATGCGGCATTATCTGTAGGTACTATTTTAGGTGGCATGATTATTAGTACGGTGAAAGTTTTTGAAAAGCCTTTGTCGATCGCTAAAATATTTAGCATGTTATTTGCGATTATTATTGCTCTGTTACCTTTACCAATATATTTAGAGTTAAGTGATATAGGAAATACTATTTTGATTTCATTATTATTTATATTAATTACTTTATGTGTTCAATTTGTTAATACACCTATCATGAGTTACTATCAAACAACTATTGATGATTCTATGAAAGGGAGAGTATTTTCTTTAATTTCTGTTTTCTCTATGATGACAATGCCAATAGGCTTTTTCATATTTGGTTTGCTCTATGACTTGGAGTTATATTTTGTAGTCAATATATTTGCTGGTTTTTTAACATTAATTGTAACTATTTTTTTACTTAAAACTAATATTATTAATGAAGCGAATGATGATTATCAATTAGAGATAAGAAAGGAGGAGTAAAAATTAACCTTGATTTACTTAAAAGAATGCATAGTATTGAAGCAATTCAATACATATCAATGAATAATAACTATGTTATTTATACTTCATTGATTGAGGGTAAATATACTGTTAATTCTCTTAGTTTAAAGACAAAGGAAAAAAAAGCTTTATTTTCTAGTAATAAAGTAATAAAGATAATCTCTTATATAAATAAAAATAATAATTTTATATTTGAAAAAAAAGATAATGAAACTTGCAATATATATATGTATAAAGATGGTAACATTCAAAATTTAACGCCCAATCAAAATTCATATTTTTTAAAATTAAACAAAGAAGATCAAATTTTATATTTTGAGTCTAATATTAGAGATGAAAAATATATGGATGTATACAGTTTAAATTTACAAACTGGAGAAATAAAACTTCATTTTAATAATATAAATAAAGATATTATATTATCTATTTCTGATAATGGTGAAAATATTATTTTAAGTAATTTAAAAAATAGTAATTCTAAAATTAAAATTGAAAATCTAAATAATAATTCTGTAAAAATTTTAGATGATGGAGTTCCACAATTTTTTATCAAAGATTGTCTGTATATCTTAACTACAGATAATCATAATTATCAATATTTAAAAGTGATTTGTTTAAATACATTAAAAGTTAAAAAAACTTATAAGCATCATTGGGACATTATATTAGCTATAAATTCACCTTGTAATAATTATTTGTCATATATCACTAATGAGAATGGTATTTTTAGATTAAATATTTATGATTTAACAAGTAATACCGCTTTAGATATGAGTTTTTTACCTAAAGGTACAATAAAGTCTTTAAGTTTTTCTGATGATGAAAAAAATCTAGTTGTTTTAATAGAAAAGAGTAATACTCCTGGAGATCTATATAATATAAATTTAAAGAAATACAGTATTACCAAGTTAACAAATGTTACTGGAATGACTAATGATAAGAATATCTTTATTGAAGGTAATCCTATAAAATATAAAAATAAAAAAGGAATAACAATATATGGTCAACTATATTTATCGAATAAAAGCAAATCTCCATTAATAATTCTGGTTCATGGTGGCCCTGGTGGGCAATTTATTTTAAATTTTGATATATTAATTCAATTTTTATGTTTAAGTGGATATTCAGTATTTGCTATAAACCATAGAGGTAGTAGCGGTTATGGTAAAGATTATCTAAATTCAATTGATGGAGAACATGGAATTGAAGACTTAAAAGACTGTATCGAAGCTAAAGATTATTTTAAAAATAATCCAAATATAGATTTAAGTAAAGTAGGTATAATCGGAATTAGTTATGGTGCAACTTTATCGTTATCATCACTTGCCTTTTTTCCTGGCACTTTTAGATTTGCTATAAATTTATTTGGAGTTTATAATTGGTTAAATTCACTAAAAAATTTACCAGAGTCTTGGGATAACTATAAATATATTTTTTATAGAAAAATTGGCCACCCTACTGAGAATCCCGATCATTTAAAAAGAATATCTCCTTACTACCATATATCGAATATTGATAGCCCGGTTATGTTTATTTCTGGTGGTAAAGATATACGTAATAACAAAGATGATTTAAATTATATCGTAGAAAAATTAAAAAAAAGAGTACCAGTTTACCATCTTAGCTATGAAGAAGAAGGTCATGGGCTAAATGAATATAATAATATAATTGATTGCTATACAAAAATATATACTTTTATTAGAGAATATTTTAATTAATTTTAAGTATGTTATTGAATTAAGTGTTATGCTCTTAATAAGAGTGTAGCACTTTTTACTTACAGTAGTATTACGTGTTGTTACTATTAGTAAAAATTCATACTTTATTTTATAAGTACATGATAGAAATGCGAATGCATTTCTTTAATCCGTTCGTTTTCACTCAGTTTTATTTTTCGTGTTTCGATGGATATTTATTTACTTTGCATACTAGCATCTACACACTCAAAATAATAAGAGTGGTAGAAAATATTTAAATTATTTAGATGATAGACTAAACTTAAATAAAGGTACGTATAAGTTAATAAATA
>NZ_KV793644.1:33614-75746 GCF_001808485.1 Nosocomiicoccus sp. HMSC09A07 | reverse complement strand
CTTCCTTGAATCGGCCTGGTTGCTTCACTTTCTCATATGAATACGTTACATATTGAGTTTCACCTGGAATGTAGTTTTGGTTTTCGATACTGCCATCATCATTTACATTTTGATTCAGCATATTTGAAGAAGGTGTTGTTTGAACCCATTTATATCCATCAGGAATTGGAGATGTATTAAATTTTTCATCTTCAGTACCTTTAGATTCATTTTGCTTCAATACTTCTTTTACTTCTGTCTTTTCAGGAATAAGTTCTCCTTCAAAAGTCAGAACTTTATCATAATAAATATGATTTTCAAAGAATGCACCTGGTTTATCTGTACCTTCTCCTGATGCTCCCTGTCCAATGACAACAAGTCCAGTTATCATTCTTGCTGTTGTGTTGTAATCATGAACATTACCAATTTCAGAACCAACTACGAACTCTCCTTGTTCGCCTGGCAGCAGTTGTCTAGCTTTTCCTTTAGTTACAGCTACGTATGATTTATTAGGATTTATAAGATCAAATCGCCATCCATTGCTTGATTGATCAAACGTAAGGTTAACATCATTTGTCACATCTACAGCATTAACTTCTTCAGGTACAAAGTAGTGACTTTCGTTTAGCTTATTACCTTCACTCACTTCATAAATTGTTACTTTTGCTTTTTCAAATTCCATAGGATTAATCGCTGAATCAGAAGTTTTGAAAGGATAAATCAGTCCGTATGTGCCTGATTGTAACTGATTAAACGTTGGGTTAAAATAAGAAATATTCGTATAATCTCGACTATCAATCACTTCATACAATACATTACTTACACCATAACCATTTTTCATACTAGGTTGATTGTTCGCATAATCAATATAAACATTTTTCTTATATTCTTTATCACCAATTGTATATCCAACAGTGTAGTTTCCACTATTAGGTGCATTCTCATAGTCATAAGCATGAGTATAACGTTGATTTATCTTAACATTCGATTTTCTTTCAACATAGTTTGTTAGAATATAGCGAATAAAGCTTTGGTCTCTGTAATCTTCTATCTCAGCAATCAATTCCCCAGTATTTCTATCTCGAACACCACGTTGAATTCCGGTGATTGGATCTCGCCCATTTGTTACATCATTAGGGTTAACTGGAGACACTGACAATGCAGGCTCATAATAGACGTCAAAGTAGTCCCCCTCTTTTGCTGTTGACGGGATTTCTGCTGTAAAATCGAAATTAGTATAGCCTAAATCACCATGTTTTCCACCTACCGCATGGACTCTATCTTCTACATCTAGAGTAGCAGTAATATTAAGTTGATCACTGATATCTTTTCCTGCTGCTTTCACTGAGTTTTCTTCATTTTCTGGTGAATTTTGTAGAGTTGCTGTGAATTCTGGATTTTCATTATCTAAATCATCAACTATCTCTCCTAATTCTTCACTTTCATCTTGTTGTTCTTCTAAGGAATCATCTTCAACTTGAAAACTGTATACGATATCTTCTTGTGCCGTATTATCTGCAACTGTTCTGATTCCTGCTTGTGATGCGTTTTCTTCCTGTTGCGTAGTCTTTTCTGCCTCTGTTGTCTCTTCTGTCTCTGTTGTTTTTTCCGTCTCTGCTGCTTGTGCATCATGCCTTTGGTTAACCCCAAGTTCAGTCTGTTCCGTTTCCTCTAAAGAGTTTTCTTCATTTGTGACTTTTTCTAATTCTTCAGTTGAGTTTTCTTCTAAAGAATTATCAGCAGTTTGAATATCATTATTTACTTCATCAGCACTAGTTTCTGTATTTGTATTAAGTGATTCAGCTGTTTGTTCGTCTTTGTTGATTTCATTTTTTTCGTCACTTACTTCAATTGAAACATCGTTATTTACTTCATCAGCACTAGTTTCTGTAATTGCATTGAGTGATTCATTTGATGAATTGTCATCCGCTTCAGCAGCAGAAGCATCATTACCTAAAAAGATTAATGATCCGATAAGGATAGACGCAGTACCTACTGTGAATTTACGAATTGAATACTTATTTAATTTGTTAGGTAGAAAATCTAATTTTTTCATTTTACCCCTTCTTTCCTGTTATTATGATATGACTTTTGTAGCGTTTTTTATTGTAGACGCTTTTCAACACTAATTAAATAATGTAATTCTTTAATTAGTATGTTTTTTTAACAGTAACTCTACCGCTAATAGTACCTTTGTTGTTTTTTTCATGTTGAGATTTGACATGTTTAACTGTGCTTTTAATAGTATCTTTTTTATTTCACAATATAGTTACTCCTCTCTAAAGATTTCTGTTTGTTAGAGATAGATTTGACGAAAGTGTATTAACTCATAATAATTGACATACATAATATCATACTAACATATTTTAAATCAAATTAATCTTTCACTAGAATTCATTTTTTTAAAAAATATTAAAAAAATGATTTAACCTAAACTTTATTTGTACTTCCTATGACAATCAAGTAAAATTTACTATAATATTATTAAATAAGAGAGGAGATTTACATGAAACGTTCTTTGCCTTCTTTCTTACTTCGTGAATTAAAGGCTGTTGAATTTTTGAACTGTTTAAACGATTCACAGTCAGTAAGTATTCAAGAAATTTCAGAAGTGCTAAATTGCTCTTTGATTACTTCAAATAACACACTTAAAAGCATTGAAGAAAAATATCCTTATATAAAATTAATTTACTCACAGAATACCATTAATATAAAATTCGATTTAGACGCTAATATGATTACATTTTACAGAGATATTTTTAAGCAAAGTTTGAGTGCTCATATTCTTAAAACGATTTTTTTAAATGGTCAAATTACTTCAGAAGTTCTTTCAAAAGCTCTTTATGTAAGTACTTCAACATTGAAAAGGAAAATTCAAGACTTAAACGACACTCTTCTGTTAGATTTCAATATAAAAATTTCTAGTAGCCCTCATTCTTTTGTAGGAAAAGAAATAGATATTAGACGGTTTTTTATTGTTTTTTTTAGTGAACAAGATCTTAATGAGACCTGGAGCTTTATAAAAATTCCTAAAAATACTCTAAAGTTATTTATTAAAACAGCATCTTCACTTTTTAATTTAGATGTTGATTTATCTAGAGAACAGTTTTTAACTATACTCTTTGCAATAAATTACACTCGAGTTAAACAAGGGTTTTTTATTAGTAATGATATTAAGGAATTTTATTGTATTCCGCAAAATGAAATTGACGAATTAACACATCATTTAAATTCTATCGCAAATGAAAGTGAATTATTTTTGAGTGTTAATGAACTATTAGATATACTTACTCCTTATTTAGTTAATCCATATTATTCTTCATACTCAGAACTTAAAGACCAACGTCTTATAAAAGACGATGTAGAATATAATTATTCAAATATAGTTCGTTTAGTTAATAGGTTCTCTAATGAATTCGACTTAACAATTCACGATTATGAACATATTATCTTAGAGCTGTATAACTCTTTAATATTTAGTAATGTCAAAAATTATAGCGAATATATTTTATACAACAAATATCATAGTGCCTTAACGCTTTTCAAAACAGAGTTTCCTCAAATATATCAATATTTAGAATTAGAGTTTAAAACGCTTGTCATAGATACTTTTAAAAGAAATGATTCTGGACTAGTTCTCCATATGATATATTCATTCATTATTAATTGGAAATATCTTTTTAAGGATCTTTATTCCAAAAGAGAAAATGTAAAAGTAACTGTCATTTCCGACACTGACTATAATCACGACCAATGGCTTGTTGAAATATTAGAAAAAAATCTAATAGAACAAGCGAATATATATAGATATCCATTTAATTCATTTGATATCAATAATCTGGAAAGTCTATCTTCAGATATAATTGTTACAAATTTCCCTATAGACCCTATTGAAGGAAAACAAACTGTACTAATTAATAATGTACCTTCTATAGAAGATATTTCTAATATAAACAAGTTGGTTGAATGTCTAAGCTATAAATCAAAAAGTGTTGATTTTTAAACAATTAAATATAGATATAAAGCATCTTTAAATATTAAAATCCCCCTTCAAGTATTAGTACATACTTGAAGGGGGATTATCGTTTTATTTTTTAATTTTCTTCTACTAGTTCCGCTTCTCTTTCTTCTCTTTCTAATTGTAATCTTTCGTCTTGTCCTTCGACTTCGATGTCGATGTCGCGGTATCGCTTCATTCCTGTTCCTGCTGGGATCAGTTTACCGATTATGACGTTTTCTTTCAGTCCGAGTAAGTCGTCGCGTTTTCCTTTGATTGCCGCATCTGTTAAGACACGTGTCGTTTCTTGGAATGACGCTGCGGATAAGAAACTTTCTGTTTCAAGTGATGCTTTTGTAATTCCTAGTAATACAGGTTTTGCTGTCGCTGGTCGTTTTCTTTCTTTGAATACGACTTTGTTTGCTTCTTGGAACGTGTGGATATCTACTAACGCACCTGGGATAAGTGATGTTTCTCCTGCGTCGATGATACGTACTTTACGTAACATTTGACGCACCATTACTTCGACGTGTTTGTCGTCGATTTCTACCCCTTGTGAACGATATACTTTTTGTACTTCTTTTAATAGATATTCTTGCGTCTTGTTTAAACCTGCAACTTTTAATAAGTTCTTAGGCTCGATTGAACCGTCTGTTAGCATTTCACCTGGAGATACTTTGTCTCCTTCTTCTACGATTACTCTCGCATTGGCTGGTGCTGTGTACGTACGTGTTTCTTCGTCACCTTTAACTTTAATTTCTTGTTGACGGTCTTTAATCATTTCGATTGAAGCGATTGTTCCTTCAATTTCTGAAATGACTGCTTCCCCTTTCGGGTTACGCGCTTCGAATAATTCTTGGATACGTGGAAGACCCATCGTAATGTCTGATCCTGCAACCCCACCTGTGTGGAATGTACGCATCGTTAACTGTGTACCCGGCTCACCGATTGATTGCGCCGCGATTGTACCAATCGCTTCACCGACTTCAACTTTTTCACCAGTCGCAAGGTTTTTACCGTAACATTTCTCACATACACCGTAACGTGTGTTACATGTGAATGCTGAACGAATGACTACTGATTCAATACCTGCATTAACGATTTCTTTTGCGATATCTGTTGTGATCAGTTCATTTGAACCAACGATGACTTCGTTCGTATTTGGGTGTCTAACCGTTTCTTTTGCGTAACGTCCTTCTAGACGGTCAAATAACGGCTCGATTACTTCTCCGCCTTCACGAATTTCTGATACTTTAAGCCCTTTGTCTGTTCCACAATCTTGCTCGCGGACGATTACGTCTTGAGCCACGTCTACAAGTCTTCTCGTTAAGTAACCTGAGTCTGCAGTCTTAAGTGCTGTATCGGCTAATCCTTTACGCGCACCGTGTGTTGAGATGAAGTACTCGAGTACTGTTAACCCTTCACGGAAGCTTGACTTGATCGGTAACTCAATGATTTGACCTGACGGGTTCGCCATAAGTCCACGCATACCTGCAAGCTGAGTAAAGTTAGACGCGTTACCACGGGCACCAGAGTCTGCCATCATGAAGATCGGGTTAAATTTATCTAACGAATCCATCAGTTTATCTTGGATTTCGTCTTTAATATCTGTCCATAGCTTAATAACTGTGTTGTAACGCTCTTCTTCTGTAATTAAACCACGGTCATATTGTCTTTGAACTGTTTCAACTTTTTCTTCTGTCGCTTCAATAAGTTTCTGCTTGTTCGGTAAGACAACGATATCTGATACCCCAACTGTAATACCTGCACGCGTTGAGTATTTGAAACCTAAATCTTTCATTCGGTCTAACATGACTGACGTTTCAGTAATGTGGAACTTATTGAATACTTCAGCGATGATTTGACCTAAGAATTTCTTATCGAATGATTTTACAGGTTCTTGCTCTTTAAACTTACCAACTAATCCCGCTTCACCAAGGTCTTCTGCTTTGATGAAGAAACGGTCTGGCGTTTTACGCTCTAAGTTTTCACGCGTTGGTTCGTTTAAGTAAGGGAATGACGGAGGCATAATCTCGTTAAAGATTACTTTACCAACTGTCGTCATTAAAATCTTACCGCGGTTTTCTTCAGCGATTTTTTCTTCAGACATTGCACCTGTATGCACACCAATTCTCGTATGCAGTGATGCATATCCAGAGCGATATGCCATAACAACTTCTTCAAAGTCCTTAAAGATACGACCTTCACGTTTTGCACCTGGCTTTTCTAACGTTAAGTAGTAGTTACCAAGTACCATGTCTTGTGACGGTGTTACAACTGGTTTACCATCTTTCGGGTTTAGAATGTTTGATGCTGCAAGCATTAACATACGAGCTTCTGCTTGTGCTTCTTTTGAAAGTGGTACGTGTACCGCCATTTGGTCACCGTCAAAGTCCGCGTTATATGCTGTCGTTACGAGTGGGTGTAATTTAATTGCACGTCCCTCAACGAGTACAGCTTCAAACGCTTGGATACCAAGTCTGTGAAGTGTTGGTGCACGGTTAAGTAACACTGGGTGTTCACGGATAACGTATTCTAAAACGTCCCAAATTGACTCATCTAAACGTTCGATTTTATTTTTCGCGTTTTTAATGTTCGTAGCGAGGTCTCTTTTCACGAGTTCTCTCATAACGAATGGTTTAAATAGCTCTAATGCCATTTCACGTGGTAATCCACATTGGTACATTTTTAAGTTTGGACCAACGACGATTACTGAACGGCCTGAGTAGTCTACACGTTTACCGAGTAAGTTTTGACGGAAACGTCCTTGCTTACCTTTTAACATGTGTGAAAGTGATTTTAACGGACGGTTTCCTGGTCCTGTAACTGGACGTCCACGACGACCGTTATCTATTAAAGCATCGACTGCTTCTTGTAACATACGTTTTTCGTTTTGGACGATGATCCCAGGTGCACCGAGATCTAATAAACGTTTTAAGCGGTTGTTACGGTTAATTACACGGCGATATAAATCGTTTAAGTCACTCGTTGCAAAACGTCCACCGTCTAACTGCACCATTGGACGAATGTCTGGTGGAATGACTGGTAGAGCGTCTAGTACCATCCACTCAGGCTTGTTTCCTGAGTTTCTAAATGCTTCAACGACTTCTAAACGACGAATTGCACGTGTTAAACGTTGTCCTGTCGCTGTTTCTAACTCTTCTTTTAATTGATCGAGTTCTTTATCTAAATCGATGTTTTCAAGCAATTCTTTAATTGCTTCTGCACCCATTTTAGCGTTAAATCTGTCACCGTATTCCATGTAGTAATCACGATATTCACGTTCACTTAATAAGTCACGCTTTTCAAGCCCTGTTGGACCCGGTTCGATGACGACGTATGACGCAAAGTAAATTACTTCTTCTAATGAACGTGGTGACATATCTAAAAGTAATCCCATACGTGAAGGGATTCCTTTAAAGTACCAAATGTGTGAGACAGGGGCAGCAAGTTCAATGTGCCCCATTCTCTCACGGCGTACTTTCGCACGTGTGACTTCTACACCACAGTTTTCACAAACATGTCCTTTATGGCGAATACGTTTATATTTACCACACGCACATTCCCAGTCTTTTGTTGGACCGAAAATCTTCTCACAGAACAGTCCATCTTTTTCTGGTTTTAAAGTTCTATAGTTAATTGTTTCTGGCTTTTTAACCTCACCGCTCGACCATGAGCGAATTTTTTCAGGTGACGCCAGCCCAATTTTCATATATTGAAATCTATTTACATCTATCATTGAGCGTTCCTCCCTAAAAGTCTGCTGTAAGCTCAACTTTTATTTCGATACAACTTCGTCTTTGTCATTATCACGTTCTGATTCTCTTTGGACGTCTTCTTCAACGACTGTGTTCATGTTCACTTCGTTGTCTTCATCATCCATAATCGACACTTCAAGACCGAGTGATTGTAACTCTTTCATGAGTACTCGGAATGATTCTGGAATACTTGGGTTCGGTAAGTTTTCACCTTTTACAATTGCTTCATACGTGTTCACACGACCGATTGTGTCGTCTGATTTCACCGTTAGAATTTCTTGTAACGTGTATGCTGCACCGTATGCTTCAAGCGCCCATACTTCCATCTCACCAAATCTTTGTCCACCAAACTGTGCTTTACCACCAAGTGGTTGCTGTGTAACGAGTGAGTATGGTCCAGTACTTCTTGCGTGAAGTTTATCATCAACCATGTGTGATAATTTCAGCATGTACATAACACCGACAGATACACGGTTTTCAAATGGTTCACCTGTACGTCCGTCGTATAGTACTGTTTTACCGTCTCTTGCGAGCCCTGCTTCTTCCATCGTGCTCCAAACGTCTTCTTCGTTCGCACCGTCAAATACTGGCGTTGCCATCTTAAGTCCCATTTCACGCGCCGCCATACCTAAATGAAGCTCTAACACCTGTCCGATGTTCATACGTGAAGGTACCCCGAGTGGGTTTAACATAATATCGATCGGTGTGCCGTCTGGTAAGAATGGCATATCTTCTTCTGGAAGAATTGTCGAGATAACCCCTTTGTTACCGTGACGTCCTGCCATTTTATCTCCGACTGAGATTTTTCTCTTTTGAACGATATATACGCGCACGAGTTGGTTCACTCCTGGTGATAATTCGTGACCATCTTCACGGTTAAATACTTTAACGTCTAAGACGATACCGCCTGCACCGTGTGGTACACGAAGTGACGTATCTCTAACTTCACGTGCTTTTTCACCGAAGATTGCGTGTAATAAACGGTCTTCTGGCGTTTGTTCTGTGACACCTTTAGGTGTTACTTTACCAACTAAAATATCTCCGTCTTTAACTTCTGCACCGACGTACACGATACCACGCTCGTCTAACTTTTTCATTGCAGATTCAGAAACGTTTGGAATGTCTCTTGTGATCTCTTCAGGACCAAGTTTTGTATCTCTTGATTCTGATTCATACTCTTCAATGTGAATCGACGTATAGACGTCGTCTTTTACTAAACGCTCAGACATGATAACTGCGTCCTCATAGTTATAACCGTCCCACATCATAAATCCGACGACGACGTTTTGTCCAAGTGCCATTTCACCGTTGTCCATAGAAGGACCATCCGCTAAAATTTCTCCTTTTTCAACTTCATCGCCAAGTGATACGATTGGACGCTGAGTATAACAAGTACCTGCGTTTGAACGTTCAAATTTCACAAGTTTATATTTATCGATTTCTTCAGTTTTCGTATAGTTTCCGTCGCCATTTTTATCGACGTAACGACGCACATGAATTTCACGCGCTTCTACGTGTTCTACAACACCTTTATAACGTGAAACAACTGCTGCACCTGAGTCTTTTGCTGTGACGTGTTCCATACCAGTACCGACGTACGGTGAATCCGGAATAAGTAACGGCACTGCTTGACGTTGCATGTTCGCACCCATTAATGCACGGTTCGCGTCGTCGTTTTCTAAGAACGGAATACATGCTGTTGCTGCTGATACAACTTGTTTTGGTGATACGTCCATGTAGTCCATTTTATCTCTATGCATTGCTGTGTTGTTTCCACGGAAACGACAGATAACTTCTTCATTTTTAAACGTACCGTCTTCGTTTAACTCTGCGTTCGCTTGTGCGACGACAAACTGCTCTTCTTCGTCTGCAGTTAAGTAGTCGATTCTGCTAGTGACCGCATTTGTTTCAGGATCTACACGACGATATGGTGTTTCGATAAACCCAAATTCGTTTACACGTGCAAAACTTGATAACGAGTTGATTAGACCGATGTTTGGTCCCTCTGGTGTTTCAATTGGACACATACGTCCGTAGTGAGAATAGTGTACGTCACGTACTTCCATCCCTGCTCGTTCTCTCGTTAAACCACCTGGTCCAAGTGCTGATAAACGTCTCTTATGCGTTAACTCAGCAAGTGGGTTCGTTTGGTCCATGAACTGAGATAATTGAGAGCTACCAAAGAACTCTTTAATCGATGCAATTACCGGACGAATGTTAATAAGTTGTTGCGGTGTAATTGTGTTTTTGTCTTGAATTGACATTCTTTCACGAATGACACGTTCCATACGTGCAACACCAATACGGAATTGGTTTTGTAATAACTCACCGACACTACGTAAACGGCGGTTACCTAAATGGTCGATGTCGTCTGTATGTCCAACACCATTTAATAAGTTAAAGTAATAACTGATTGACGCGATAATGTCTGACGGAGTGATAGATTTCACTTCTTTGTCAGGGAACGCGTTACCGATGATGTTTGTCGTTGTATCTTCATCACCATCGACGTTAGATTTAACTTTAATTGATTGAATTTCTACAGGCTCTTCTAAAATCCCGTTTTCGAATTCAAACGTTTTTAAGTTCACTGTCGTTTCAAGTTGTTCCATAATGTTGTCGAGCGTACGACGGTCAATTGTCGTTCCTGCTTCAACGATTACTTCACCAGTTTCCGTATCTACAAGTGGCTCTGCAACGACTTGGTTGAATAGACGGTTTTGTAAGTGAAGTTTTTTGTTCATCTTATAACGACCAACTGCCGCTAAGTCATAACGCTTTGGATCAAAGAAACGTGTATATAGTAAGTTTCTTGCGTTTTCAACTGTTGGCGGTTCGCCTGGACGTAATCTTTCATATATTTCAAGTAATGCTTGATCGACTGTTTCTGTTGTGTCTTTGTCTAATGTGTTTCTTAAATATTCGCTGTCTCCTAATAAGTCAACGATTTGTTGATCTGTAGCGAAACCTAGCGCACGTAGTAATACCGTAATTGGCATTTTACGCGTACGGTCAATTTTTACGTAAACCGTATCTCTTGCGTCCATTTCATACTCTAACCATGCACCACGGTTAGGAATAACTGTCGCTGTGTAGCTCGTTCTACCGTTTTTATCGAGCTTATCCGAGTAATACACAGAAGGACTACGGACTAACTGAGAAACGATAACACGTTCTGCACCGTTAATAATGAATGTACCTGTATCTGTCATGAGAGGGAAATCTCCCATAAACACTTCTTGTTCTTTTACTTCACCAGTTTCTTTAATAATGAGTCTAACTTTAACTCTTAAAGGCGCCGAATACGTAGCGTCGTGGTTTTTAGCCTCATCGACGTTGTATTTAGGCTCTCCGAGTTTATAGTCGACAAACTCAAGCGAAATGTTTCCTGTGAAATCCTCAACAGGTGAGATATCCTTAAACATTTCGATTAAGCCAGATTTCAGAAACCATTCATAAGAATTCGTTTGAATTTCAATTAAGTTCGGTAACTCCAACTTCTCTTCGATACGTGAATAGCTTCTACGTTTTGCATGTTTTCCATACTGAATCACTTGACTCATCGACAGATTCACCCCTAAAAATATTTCCCACTATTATCAACAGATAGACCTCATAAGACAAAAAAGAAAACGGAATTAAACAACTCCATTTCCTATAAACATTGACTTATTCAAAAGCTTCTACCAATACGTGCTTTCGAAAAATATACATACTTCTTGATAATAATATTCATTTAACAACTATATCACAGCTAATTTGTCAAGTCAAATTATTATCTCTTGTAAATCTGACTGATTTCACATAGCTTTGAATAACAAAAATACTCCACTAACAAAATGTTAATGGAGTATATGTACTTATCTATTCGCATAAAACTCTTCTGCTTTTTTGAGGTAAATTTCTTCTTCTGGTAGCATTTCTGATTCTTCGACAATCGCATCTACTGGACAAACTGCTACGCACGCACCACAGTCGATACAAATATCCGGATCGATGTAGAACTGATCTTCGCCTTCCTCGATACAATCTACAGGACATACGTCTACGCAGTCACCAGACTTTTCTGCTGCACACGGTTGTAAAATTACATATGCCATAGTTCGGCCTCCTCACTGACTTCTCTTTTCTATATTTTTCATTGTACACCTATTTTCTTTAATATTAAACAATAATTCTAACTTACGTGTTTAATACTCTTTAAGATGTAGTAACCTTTACTCTTTTTGAGTTTTTCTACATTTCCATATAACGTTTCTAAATGTTTTAAATATGACGGCATACCTTGCTTCTTTTGAACGACCATGTAAAACGCACCGTGATCGACTAATCGTTCATAACTATCATTAATAATTTCAAGCACTGTATCTTTTCCTGCTCTAAACGGCGGATTCGTTACATATAGATCAGCTTTTAACTCCATATCGTCATACAATTCTCTCTTAACGATATCAAAACTTACGTTATTGTTATGCATGTTCGTATCTAAAACACTGATTGCATCTTCATTTACTTCGACCGCAACACCGTCTCCACCATAATGGTCGGCAAGTACGATACTCACTGGTCCGTACCCAGCCCCCATATCGATAAAGTACCCCGGACCATCATAATCTTCTAACACTGCATTTAATAATACGTCTGTACCAAAATCAACACGATCTTTTGAAAACACACCACGATCTGTTGTGAACGTATATGTTTTACCTTTTATATTATATTTAATTTCTTTAAAATCATGCGGTGTATCATCTGTCGTATAGTAATGTGACATAAACACCCTCCTTTTATGTAGAAAAAAAGACTTATAAACATAATGTTTATAAGTCTAAAATATCACATTTTAATTATTTAAGCTCTACGCTAGCTCCAACTTCTTCAAGTTGTGCTTTAAGTGCTTCTGCTTCTTCTTTAGGTAATGCTTCTTTGATAACTTTAGGAGCGTTGTCAACAAGCTCTTTTGCATCTTTAAGTCCAAGACCAGTTGCTTCACGAACTGCTTTGATAACTTTAATTTTAGATGAACCTGCATCTGTAAGTTCAACGTCGAACTCAGATTTTTCTTCAGCGCCACCTTCAGCTGCGCCACCTGCTACTGCTACTGGAGCTGCTGCTGTTACACCAAACTCTTCTTCAATAGCTTCAACTAATTCGTTTAATTCTAATACTGACATTTCTTTAATTGCTTCAATGATTTGATCTTTATTAGCCATTATTAAATCCTCCAATTTTTAACTTTTTTTAATTTTTAATTATGCTTCTTCAGTTTCTTCTACTGCGTCTGTACCTTCTTCTTTTTGCTCTCCCACTGCTTTAACCGCATAAGCGAAGTTGCGCATTGGCGCTTGGAGAACAGAAAGTAACATAGATACAAGTCCGTCTTTTGATGGTAAAGTTGCGATTGCTTTAACGCTTTCTACGTCTGCAATTTCACCTTCGATGACACCCGCTTTAATTTCAAGTGCTTCATGCTCTTTTGAGAAGCTGTGAAGTACTTTTGCTGGAGCAATTACGTCTTCGTTTGAGAACGCAATCGCGTTTGGACCAGTTAAGTGTTCTTCTAATCCTTCGATTCCAGCTTCTTGTAACGCACGACGTACCATCGTGTTTTTGTAAACGTGGAACTCAACACCAGCTTCTCTAAGTTGTTTACGAAGTGCTGTTGCTTCAGCAACTGAAAGACCTTGGTAATCAACTACGATTGTTGAAACTGAGTTTTTGAATTGTTCCGCGATTTCAGAAACGTGTTGTTTCTTTCTTTCGATAACATTTGTCATAGTTACACCTCCGTTTTGAAAATTATCGGTGCAATAAAAAAAGCACCTTTTACCCAGGGCAAAAAGTGCTCATATATTTATAAATAATATACAAGTCATTTTTGTTTGCCTCGGTAGGATTGTGTTTTAAGTCTTAGACTCCTACTGTCTTAGGTAAAACATCTAAATTTAAATTTAATACAAGAGTAAATATACCACGTACATTTACTCTTGTCAATTTATTTTTTAAACGTCTGTTCTAACTTGTGATGGATCTAATTTGATACCAGGACCCATCGTGCTAGAAACTGCAACTGAACGGAAGTAAACACCTTTTGCAGTTGCTGGTTTAGCTTTTACTAAAGCTTCGTGTAAAGCGTTGAAGTTTTCAACTAATTTATCAGTACCGAATGATACTTTACCAATTGTAGAGTGAACGATACCAGATTTTTCAGCACGGTATTCTACTTTACCAGCTTTGATTTCTTCAACTGCTTTTGTAACGTCCATCGTTACTGTACCAGTTTTAGGGTTTGGCATTAAACCTTTAGGTCCTAATACACGACCAAGTTTACCAACTTCCCCCATCATGTCTGGTGTTGCAACGATTACGTCAAAGTCAAACCAACCACCGTTGATTTTTTCAGCAAGATCTGCTTCTCCTACGTAGTCAGCTCCAGCTGCTTCTGCCTCTTTCGCTTTTTCACCTTTTGCGAACACTAATACACGTTGTGATTTACCAGTTCCGTTTGGTAATACGATCGCACCACGGATTTGTTGGTCGTTTTTACGTGTATCAATACCTAGGCGGAAAGCTACGTCTACTGACGCATCAAAGTTTGTTGTGCTTGTTTCTTGTGCAAGCTTAATAGCATCTTCGATTGAGTATACTGCTTCAGAGTCTACTTTCTTTGAAGCTTCAAGATACTTTTTACTTCTCTTAGCCATTTATATTCCTCCTTGTGGTTATAGCGGGTGAACCTCCCACATGTACCAATACTTTTTCTTATAAATAATTATTACTTTTTAACAGTGAAGCCCATGCTGCGTGCAGTACCTTCTACCATGCGCATTGCTGCTTCAACGTCTGCTGCGTTTAAGTCTTCCATTTTAAGTTCAGCGATTTCGCGAACTTGTGCTTCAGTTACTTCAGCAACTTTGTTTTTGTTAGGTTCACCAGAACCTTTTTCAACTTTAGCTGCTTTTTTAAGAAGAACTGCTGCTGGTGGAGTTTTTGTAATGAAAGTAAATGAACGGTCTTCATATACTGAAATCTCCACTGGAATTAAAAGACCTGCTTGGTCTTGAGTTTGTGCGTTAAACTCTTTTGTGAATCCCATAATGTTAATACCTGCTTGACCTAATGCTGGTCCAACTGGTGGTGCAGGAGTTGCTTTACCTGCAGGGATTTGTAATTTAACAACGTTGATAACTTTTTTAGCCACGATGTCAACCTCCTCATTCTCGTGATGTGGTCACAGGATGCTAAGATTTCATCCTCCCACTCATATCTTTTTACATAAAAAAGATGGTCGCATTTTTGCAACCATCTCATATTAACATACTTCACTTGTATTTTCAATCTTTATTTAGTCGATTTTTTCGATTTGGTCGTATTCGACTTCAACTGGCGTTTCACGTCCAAATAATTCAACTAATACAGTCAGTTTAAAGTGTTGCTCGTCGATTTCCTCGATCGTACCGAATTGATTATTAAACGGACCGTCAATAATTTTAACTGATTCTCCGATTTCTACGTCGAAATCTACGATGCGCTCTGACATACCCATTTGTCTTAAGATGAAGCGTGCTTCTTCTTTTAATAATGGGTTCGGTTTAATTCCAGCACCTTGAGAACCGACAAATCCAGTTACTCCAGGTGTGTTACGTACGACGTACCAAGACTCATCTGTCATGATCATCTCAACTAAGACGTAACCTGGGAATGTCTTTTTCATTTGTGTTTTCTTTTTACCATCTTTAATAGTCGTTTCCTCTTCTTCTGGTACAACGACACGGAAAATTTGGTCTTGCATGTTCATCGACTCTAAACGTGCAAGTAAGTTTTGATGTACTTTGTTTTCATAGCCTGAGTAAGTATGAATGGCATACCATTGTTTTTCTTCGGACATAATATCCTCCCTCATTACATTGCATCAATTAAATACGTAATACCTATATCAATCGCGTAGAAAAAGAATAAGAAGAAGATAACAGTGAAAACAACGATTGACGTATAATTCACTACTTCTTTACCAGTTGGCCAACTTACTTTTTTCATTTCACTGACGACGTTTGCAAGGAAATTTCTATCGTTATTCATGCGACGCCTCCTCATCTTATATGGAACTTTTATGAATCGTATGTCGGTTGCATTGTTTACAGAACTTTTTCATCGTGAGTCTTGTTCCATCCTTATCGGCAGCTTGTTTAACGTGATAATTACGACTGCCACACTCGCTACATAGTAATGCAACTTTCATCTCATTACCTCATTTCAATTCTTATATACTATACCGATTAAAGTCTACGTTTGTCAATAAACGCCGTGCTGTTTCTCTTTTTTACGAAGGACACGGTACAATGTATTTTGAATCGATTTACGATTCGTTTTTAACTTTTCGCTAATTTCATCAAATGTATAATGCTCTCCTAAATATTTTAACACAGCACGCTCGTATTCTGAAAACGTCTTTTTATCTTGGAGCATATAAGAGTACTGATCTCGGTTTATGATTTGATCGATGCGGTCGTATGTTTCTACTTTGTCACACACGTAGTTTGACAGCTCGTTGCTTGTCGTTTCTTTACTATTTAATCGATAAAAATACACACTACGCTTTTTTAGTTCTAAATATGCAGATCTTATTGCGTAATTATGAAAGTCTCCAAGTCTTTTGTCGTATCTAAAGCACGCGTGGAGTAAATACTCCATAATCATCTGTTCTAAGTCTTCTCTTTCATAAGGGTCTCGCGTATGTTTATATGTCATTTTACGTACTTTTAAACGAATAGCCTCGTCGATCTTATCAAAGTAATCGAGCTTCCCATTTTTTACGTGTTCGACATATTCATTGAGTTTCGAATCTTCGTAAATAAGTATCAAAAACGAACGAATGTTGTACATGAATACCTCCCGTTTTTGTATATATCATACATACGAAAGTCGCTACTCACAAGTCGCCCTAACGCTTGCCACGTCGCAGTTTTTCAAGTTCTGCTAAAATATCGTCACTAATATTTAATTTTGTCTTAGGCACTTTTTGATTTATTGCTTCAATTTCGACACTAATATTTTTTTCTGCATGTTTTAAGTCTTCCCACATTTCTCTCGATGGAATTCTGTACGCTCCGTAAGAAAATATCGCGTTTTGCTCTGGTAAATCACTCGTTACGACCGTAATTTCCGTTAAGTGTGGATGGAAATACTTATAAACGAAACGTTCGATATATTCATCGGCGGTTTCTTTTTCTTTCGTAAAAACGACTTGGACACCGTGATAGTCGTACACCGTCTCTTTTGATTTCACCTCGTACGCATCGAATACACAAATGACGTCGTACTTGGATACGGCTTGATATTCACTTAATATCGTGAGTAATTCTTCGCGTGCGTATTCTAAACTTAATCGGCCCTCTTCGGTCAGTCGTTTGTTTGCTCCAATCAAATTGTACCCGTCGACTAACATAATCTTTTGTCTTCTTTTCATGACGCTACTCTTTTAACGGGTATTGTTTACGGTACACTTCGTACATTAAAATTCCTGCGGATACCGAAGCGTTTAAGCTTGATATTTTACCGACCATTGGAATCGTCACAGTAAAATCACATTTTTCTAACGTCTTTTTACTAATACCGTCCCCTTCATTTCCGATAATAAGTACCGTATTAATGTCTGCCGGGTATTCTCTATAGTCCATCGGCGCATCCATCGTTGTACCGACCGTCCAAAAACCTGCGTCTTTTAGTTTGTCGATCGCTTGGTTGACGTTTGTTACGCGTACGACTGGGACGTGTTCGACCGCACCAACTGACACGCGTGCGACTGTATCTGTAATTTGTACACTACGTCTATTCGGAATAATTACCGCATCAAATCCTGTAGCGTCCGCTGTACGTAATACACTTCCTAAATTATGTGGATCTTCTAAGCCGTCGAGTAAGAGTAGATTGGCTTTCTTTCCTTCGACGTTTTGAATGAGAGTGTCTAACGGCATATATTTATATGCACTGATAAACGCGATAATACCTTGATGGCGTTCATTCGTAAACGATTCTAATTTACTTTTAGGAACTGTTTGAACGACGACTTTGTTTTTCTTTGCAAGCTTTAAAATATCGTTAATTTGATGCTTTTCAATACTATCTTGAATTAAAATCTTGTTTAAATCACGATTACCTTGTAACGCCTCTTTAACTGCATGACGTCCTGCAAGAACGGATTCACTCATAAATACTCACCTCGCACTATAATTTCAAAAAGCGCATCGAGCCTATCGTACTTTTCGTTTAAATATAACACCCCGACGAGGGCTTCTAATCCTGTTGCTTCTTGATACTCTTTGCTCGTTGCGCTCTTTGCTTTCGTATTACTCTTTTTATTTTTTGCACGTCTGACGATTTCTTTTTCTTCATCCGTTAATATATCTTCGAGTGCCTGTAACGCTTTTGACTGACTCGTCGCCTTTTCAAACGTCGTGCCGAGTTGATGCGCGTCATTTGCTCGAATACGAGGTGACGATTTCACAATATGTTTACGGACATACATACTGTAAACTGCGTCACCGACGTATGCTTTTGTTAAGTCGTGAATTTCATATAAATTATCCACGGCGGAATTTCACTCCGTCTTTTGTATCTTCTAAAATAATGCCTTTTTCATGAAGTGTGTCACGAATTTCATCTGCACGGGCAAAATCTTTCTCTTTACGTGCTGCTTCACGTTCTTCGATTAATGCTTCGATTCGTTCGTCTAATAGTAATTCTTCTTGTTCAAGTGTAATACCAAGAACGTTACTATAAGCGTCGTATGCGTTGATATACGCGTCAAGGATGTCTTTGTTCGTTGCGTCACGGCGCATATATTTATTTAGGCGCGTCGCAAGTTCGTGCCACGCTGTAATTGCGTTTGCTGTGTTGAAGTCGTCGTCCATCGTTTCTTCAAACATATTTATATTTTCTTTGACGAAGTCTAGTTCTTTATTGTCTAATTCTGTACTAATTGCGTGTTCTCTACGTTCTACTGCAGTATTGTATGCTGTTAAAATTCTGTCTAAGCCAGCAGCTGCTGAGTCGACGAGTTCACGGTTAAAGTTGATTGGCCCTCGGTAATGCACGCTTAGCATAAAAAATCGTAAAATGTTCGGATCGAGTTCTTTTAAAATATCGTGCACAGTGATAAAGTTCCCGAGTGATTTTGACATCTTTTCGTTGTCGATATTGATGTAGCCGTTATGCATCCAGTAATTTGCGAACGTTTCGTCTGTGCAAGATTCAGATTGAGCGATTTCGTTTTCGTGGTGCGGGAACGTTAAGTCTTGTCCACCCGCATGAATATCCATCGTCTTGCCTAAATGTTTTGTCGCCATTACCGAGCATTCGATATGCCAACCTGGACGTCCTTTACCCCACGGACTATCCCAGCTAATTTCATCTTCTTTTTCGTGTTTCCATAACGCGAAATCAAGTGGATCGTCTTTACTTTCACCTTGCTGGATACGCGCACCGACTTTTAAATCGTCGATTGACTGTTTAGATAACTGCCCGTAACCGTCGTATGAACGTGTTTTAAAGTATACGTCTCCGTCTCGCTCGTAGGCATGTCCTTTAGCGATTAACGTTTCAATGAATGCGATGATGTCGTCCATATGATCCATAACTCTCGGGTGGACGTCTGCTTTTTTGACGTTTAATGCACCTGTATCTTCAAAGTATGCTGCGATAAATTTGTCTGCGATTTCTGGAACTGTTTGACCTGTTTCTTTTGACGCATTAATGAGTTTGTCATCAACGTCAGTGAAGTTCGATACGAACGTGACATCGTACCCACGGTATTCTAAGTAGCGACGTACTGTGTCAAATACGATTGCTGGACGTGCGTTACCGATGTGGATATAGTTATACACCGTCGGTCCGCAGACGTACATTTTTACTTTACCTTCTTCAATTGGAACAAACTTTTCTTTTTGACGTGTGAGTGTGTTATATATGTGAACCATCTTTAACCTCATTCCTCTCTTTTTCTTTAAATTGAGTGATTTCTTTTTCTAATTCTAAAATTTTATTTAATATCGGATCTGGTAAGTTGTTATGGTTAAGCGTGTCTGTTGGTACACGTTTGCCGTGACGTCTAACGATATGTCCTGGAATCCCGACGACTGTTGAGTACGACGGCACATTTTTTAAGACGACTGAGTTCGCACCAATATTCGTGCCTTCGCCGATGGTTATATTACCAAGCACCTGCGCGCCGGTTGCGACGAGTACTTTATCTTCAATAGTCGGGTGACGTTTACCCTTTTCTTTACCGGTACCACCGAGCGTGACACCTTGGTATAACGTAACATCGTTTCCAATCGTTGTCGTTTCACCGATGACAATCCCCATTCCATGGTCGATGAAAAGCCTCCTACCAATCGTCGCGCCAGGGTGAATCTCAATGCCTGTGAAAAATCGAATCGTTTGCGAAATGATACGCGCGATTAAAAACATCCGGTGCTTATAAAACCAATGAGCAATCAAGTGACCCCAGACAGCGTGCATTCCAGAGTACGTCAGAAAAACCATCGTCCGACTCGTCGCTGCTGGATCAAGTTCGAGCACCATATCAATATCTTCTTTTATTCTTTTAAACATTGTCTCTCCTTTTGTGAGTGGGGTTTGGCGTGGGTGCGATCAGGTAAGAGTTGGCGTCTTTTTGAGTTTTTACTCTTATAAGATAGTTATACCCGTTCTCACGATTTTATTTAACAAAAATATCGTGATTTTGTTAGATATCTGGATTTATTTAACAAATTTCGTTCGCGTGACCCGATTTTTGTTAATTATAATTTTTTATCTAACATATTTCGGGTATTTCATCTTGTTTTTGTTAATTATCCGGAGATATCTAACAGATTCAGCAAAAATCTGTTAAATAACTACGTAGCCAGTGAGATGAAAGGCACTTTTCGCGCTTAAGGTGTAACAAAACTCTTTCTCACGATTTTATTTAACAAAAATATCGTGATTTTGTTAGATATCTGGATTTATTTAACAAATTTCGTTCGCGTGACCCGATTTTTGTTAATTATAATTTTTTATCTAACATATTTCGGGTATTTCATCTTGTTTTTGTTAATTATCCGGAGATATCTAACAGATTCAGCAAAAATCTGTTAAATAAACGGCACTGCTACGCACCAGCGCCCCGCCAACAATCCAATTGCTGAACAAAAACCTGCGCTTTACCTCGCGATTGACAATCCCATTAAACTTTACCGCCTGTCGCAATTAAAAACACCTCTGCCCTAATACGGACAGAGGTGCGTTGCACGGTTCCACTCTGATTTTTATCTTTTATTCACTTTAAAATTTATGCATTTCTTTAAATAATAGTGTTGCCTTCGCACCGACCAGGCAATCTCTGTTTTCACGTTATTTAAATACTGATAACAACAAGTGAATTATATAACGATTTTTAGTTGTTTTCAATCTTAAAGACTTTGAATGACGTTTTCAATGCGTGCGAGTACTGTCTCTTTACCGAGGAGTTCTAATGCGTTTGGTAATTCTGGTCCTCTCGTTTCGCCTGTTGTCGCTACGCGAATTGGCATGAATAAGTTTTTACCTTTGATGCCTGTTTCTTTTTGCACTGATTTGATCGCTTTTTTAATGTTGTCTGCTGTGAAATCTTCTAAGTTTGCGAATGTTGCTTTTAACGCATCCATTAATTCAGGGACTTGTTCACCAGCTAACACTTCTTTTGCCGCTTCATCATACGAAACGTCTTCTTTAAAGAATTGCTCAGATAACTCGACGATTTCAGCTGCGTAACTCATTTGTGGTTGATATAACTGAACGAGTGATTTTGCCCATTCTAATTCTTCTTCTGAAGCGTCTTCTTTTACGCGACCTGCTTCAACTAAGAATGGTAATGCAAGCTCAAATACTTTGTCGATATCTTTTTGTTTCATGTACTGGTTGTTTACCCATTCTAATTTTACTTTGTCAAAGAATGCTGGTGATTTTGATAAACGTTCTTCTGTAAATAATTCAATGAACTCTTCTTTTGTGAATAGCTCTTCTTCTCCACCTGGTGTCCATCCGAGTAAAGCGATGAAGTTAAATAATGCTTCTGGTAAATAGCCAAGTGCTTCATAGTCTTCGATGAATTGTAAAATACCGCTGTCGCGTTTTGATAACTTTTTACGTTCTTCGTTTACGATTAACGTCATATGACCAAATTGTGGTGGCTCTAATCCAAGCGCTTCGTAAACCATTAATTGGCGTGGTGTGTTTGAAATGTGATCATCTCCACGTAATACGTGTGTGATTGCCATTTCATGGTCATCAATTGCGACGGCAAAGTTGTATGTTGGTGTACCGTCTTTTTTAACGATGACCCAGTCTCCAATACCGTTTGAGTCAAAGGATAATTCACCTTTTACCATGTCGTTGAACGTGTATGTTTTATCTTTTGGCACACGAATACGAATCGACGGTTCTCTACCTTCAGCGATGAATGCTTCTTCTTCTTCTTTTGTTAAGTTCGCGTGCTTACCGCTATACATCGGCTGCTGACCGTTTTTAAGTTGTGTTTCGCGTTCTTCTTCTAACTCTTCTGCTGTCATATAGCAACGATACGCTTTGTCTTCAGCGAGTAGCTTTTCGATATAAGGTTTATAAATATGGTTACGTTCAGATTGACGGTATGGCCCATACTGACCCCCGACGTCGACTGACTCATCCCAGTCGAGTCCGAGCCATTTTAAATAATTTAACTGTGAAGATTCACCTTCGTCGACGTGACGTGCTTTATCTGTATCTTCAATACGGATGATGAACTCCCCACCGTAGTGACGTGCGAATAGATAGTTAAATAGTGCACTTCTTGCGTTACCGATATGTAGGTAACCTGTTGGACTTGGGGCATATCTTACTCTTACTTTACTCATTGTTTGCCTTCTTTCTTTTTTAATAAAATCACCGCTTCACTCGCGATGCCTTCTTTTCGACCTAATGCGCCGAGTTTTTCATGTGTTGTTGCTTTTACGTTTACGTTGTCGATCGTTGTGTCGAGTAGTCGCGCGACGTTTTGTCGAATGTCATCGATATACGGACGAAACTTCGGTGCCTCAGCGATAATCACTGCGTCAACATTACCGACCTCGTAACCTTTTTCTGTCATTTTTGACACGATTTCACTTAATAATACTTGTGAATCTATGTCTTTATATTTTGGATCATTGTCCGGGAAAAATTTTCCAATATCACCAAGTGCGAGTGCACCTAAAATCGAGTCTGCAATCGTATGAAGAAGTACGTCTGCGTCACTATGACCATCTAATCCTTCTTCATGCTCGATTTCAAGACCACCGATAATTAACGGTCGCCCCTTTTTTAACTGATGAACATCATAACCGTGACCGATTCTCATCTTTCTCGACTCCTTAATATCGATTCTCCGAGTACTAAATCTTCTACCGTCGTAATTTTAATGTTATTATACGACGAATCTACCATAAAAACATCATGTCCGTACGCCTCGACCATCATCGCGTCATCCGTAACTGCTAAGTCGTTTTTAATCGCGTACTCATGTGCATCCATTAATAAATTATAACAAAAAGCTTGTGGCGTGTGCACCTCGAACGTCGTCTCTCGGTTAATTGTTGCCTTAACCTTTCCGTCGATGACTGTCTTCATCGTGTTTTTTGCTTTGACACCACAAATGACTGCGTTCTTTTCCACGACCGCCGTCTTTAAGCGTGATAAAGTACCCATGTCTAAAAATGGGCGTGCAGCGTCATGTACAAATACGTAATCCGCATCGACGTGTAAAAGCGCGTTATATATCGAGTGTTGACGCTCTTTACCCCCGAGTACGATGCGTTTTACTTTTTTGACGTCTTTTAACTCTTCGTTCAATTCTTCGATGTCTTCTTTTCCAGTTGCGATAATAATTTCTTTACAGTCTGGATCTTGGTTGAATATGTCGACAGTTCTACGAATTATCGACTCTCCGTCAATTTCGTATTTTATCTTATTAAAGCCAAGTCCCATACGTTTTCCGATCCCTGCTGCTGGAATCACTGCTGAATACTGCATTATTTCTCTCCAAGTTTTGTAAATATTATTCTCCCAGAATGAGTTTGAAGTATCGATGTTACTTCAACGAGTACCGTTTCGTTAATAAAAGATTCTCCTGAATCTAAAACAACCATCGTGCCGTCGGTTAAGTATCCAACACCTTGGTTGTCTTCTTTACCTGATTTTGTAATTAAAATCTCGAACGTGTCACCTTGATGGATGTTTAACTGCACCGCCTCAGTTAATTCGTTCACGTTTAATACTGTCACTTTATGGACTTGTGCTACACGATTTAAATTATAGTCTGTCGTAATAATTGCGGCATTTTCTTCTTTAGCGAGTTCAATGAGCTGCTGGTCCACATCTAACTTATCGTATTTGACCGTTTTTACTTTAACGGCGTCCGATTGTTTTTGAAGCGCGTTTAAAATGTCGAGACCGTGTTGTCCTTTATCTCGCTTTAAATGATCGGTAGAATCTGCAATTAATTGTAGTTCGTCTAGCACGAATTGCGGAATAATAATTTCGCCTTCTAAAAATCCGCTTTTTAAAACGTCTAACACACGTCCATCGATAATTGCACTCGTATCGAGTAGTTTTTTTGTTAAATTTTTAGGTGCTCGGTTAAATAACTCGAGAATCTCTGTCGTCTTTTTTAAACCGAGTTGATACCCTAAATAACCGAGGACAACTGCTGAAATGAGTGGAATGACTTCACGGACAACAGGTATGTCTAACATGTTCGTTAATAAAGTAATAAAAACAGTAAACAATAATCCAAGTAGCATACCAATTGTTGCAAAGAATATTTCCGTAATGTTTCTAGATAATAGTTTTCGCTCTACTTTCTTTAATCCGCGCACAAAATATGGCATCGTCCAAAATGTTAAAGCTAAAAATAGTACCCCGCCAATCGCACCATAGAAAAATACGTTGTGGATTGCACTTGGTACTGGAAAGTCCGTCGAATGGAAACACCATATTCCGAGTGTGACTCCGGTAAGAAAGTAGACGAGTGTTAATAATCCTCTTAACATTCGTCTTCCTTCCTTTCTATTTGTAAATTTCTTTCATTGCATCTTTTAATGTTCTTGCTCCGACAACTTCAATATCTACAGGAGCTAGTCCTGCTAAATTTGACGCTGGGATAATCGCTCGGTTAAACCCTAGCTTCGCCGCTTCTTGTAAGCGTTGTTCGATTTTAGTAACGCGTCTAATTTCACCTGTTAAACCGACTTCTCCGATGAAACACGTATCGCCTCGTACACTTATATTTTTAAAGCTCGAAGCGATTGCCATAATCACAGCAAGGTCAACCGCTGGCTCATCGAGTTTAACGCCACCCGCGACTTTTATATACGCGTCGTGTTGCTGCATGAGTAGCCCTTCAGATTTTTCTAATACTGCCATGAGTAGTGATAATCTATTATGGTCGATTCCTGTAGCCATACGTCTTGGATTATGGAAATGCGTTGGCGTGACGAGTGCTTGTATTTCAACGAGCATCGCGCGTGTCCCTTCCATCGTCGCAACAATCGCAGATCCTGGCGTATTTTTAGAGCGTTCTTCTAAGAAGATTTCAGATGGATTTAAGACTTCTTTTAGACCATCGTACTTCATCTCAAAAATACCCATTTCGTTTGTCGATCCAAATCTGTTTTTTACTGCGCGTAAAATTCTAAACGTGTGATGTTGGTCACCTTCAAAGTATAAGACGGTATCTACCATATGTTCGAGTAAACGCGGTCCTGCGATCTGCCCGTCTTTAGTAACGTGTCCGACGATAAACGTCGCGATGTTTTGCCCTTTTGCGATATTCATAATTGACTGTGTACATTCACGTACTTGAGACACACTTCCTGGTGCACTTGTAATATCTGGATGAAATACTGTTTGAATGGAGTCAATAATTAAAAAGTCTGGATTTAATTTATTGATCTCGTCGTGGATATAAAATAAATTCGTCTCTGCGTAGACGTTTAAATTCGACGCATCTGTCGTAATTCGGTCTGCACGCATTTTAATTTGTTCCAGAGATTCCTCACCTGAGACGTATAATACGTCGTAATCTTCCGCAAGTGTGAGTGCCGTTTGAAGTAAAATCGTCGATTTTCCAATCCCTGGATCTCCCCCGATTAAAATAAGAGAACCATCAACAATCCCACCACCAAGTACTCTGTCAAACTCGCCACTTTTCGTTTTTGTACGCGGTGACTCTTTTTTCGTCACACGTGATAACTGGGTCGCACGTGTTTTTTCATCGGTCACTTTACCGAGTGTGCCGCGTCCAGATGCTTTCGTTTCTTTATGTACAAGCGACTCTTCCATTTGGTTCCATGCCCCACAGTTTGGACATCGACCGTACCATTTTGGAGATTCGAATCCGCATGCTAAACATTCAAATACTGTTTTTGTTTTTGCCATTTGTAAACGTTAACCTCCTCGGTTTAATTACTCACTATTATATAATTTTCTAAACAATTATGAAAGTACCGTACATATGATATAAAAGGGTTTAGAGCATTATAACAAGCTCTAAACCCTCGACATCTATTTATGCATTTTCAGTTGTCTTTTCAAGCGATCCTGTGTCGACTTTAAATGCGTCGTCTTTATAATCGACAGACACCGTTTTACCTACTAAGTCTTGTCCACTTAATATCGCTTCACTTAACGTGTCTTCAATATTCTTTTGAATACTTCTATTTAATGGTCGCGCACCAAATTCTTTGTCGTACCCGTCATCGACGAGTGCTTTTACTGCGCTGTCTGTTAATTCAACTTGAATGTCACGGTCTTTTAGACGCGCATTTAAGTCTTTAATCATAAGAGAAACGATTTCTTCTAGATGTTCTTTTTCTAAGCTGTGGAATACGATGATATCGTCGACACGGTTTATGAATTCTGGTCTAAACGTGTTTTTAAGTTCTTTCATCATCGTATTGCGAATTGTTTCGTAGTCTTCTGAAGCTTCTTGAGAGCCGAATCCTACGAATTTGTTGTCTCGTAACTCAGTCGCTCCGACGTTAGATGTCATGACGATGACTGTATTTCTAAAGTCGACTGTACGACCTGTTGAATCTGTAAGACGTCCGTCATCTAACACTTGAAGTAACATATTAAATACGTCTGGGTGTGCTTTTTCAATTTCATCGAATAAGATGAGTGAATATGGTTTTCTACGCACGCGTTCTGTTAATTGACCACCGTCGTCATATCCAACATATCCTGGAGGTGAACCGACGAGTCTAGAAACGCTATGTTTTTCCATATATTCAGACATATCGATACGAATCATCGCGTCATCTTCACCGAAAAGTGCTTCAGACAGTGCTTTTGCAAGCTCTGTTTTACCGACACCTGTCGGTCCTAAAAAGATGAAACTACCGATTGGGCGTTCAGGATTTTTAAGCCCTGCACGTGCACGGCGTACTGCTTTAGAAATTGATTCTACCGCTTCATTTTGACCGATGACTCTGTCGTGTAGAATTTTCTCTAAGTTTAACAGTCGCTCTGACTCTTCTTCTGCAATTTTTTGCAGTGGAATGCCCGTCATTTTTGAAATGACAAGTTCAATGTCTTCGCGCGTTACTTTTTGTTTGTCTGACGATTGCGCGTTCTTCCAGTCGTTTTCTAACTGTTGAAGCTTCTCTTCGATTTTCGTTTGGTCATCGCGGTATTTCGCTGCTACTTCAAATTCTTGAGATTGTACAGCTGCGTTTTTCTCTTGTTTTACTTTTTCTAGCTGATCTTCTAAATCTTTTAAATCTGGTGGTGACATATGTGATTTTAAACGCACTTTTGAAGATGCTTCATCGATTAAGTCAATTGCTTTATCTGGTAAGAAACGATCTTGAACGTAGCGGTTTGACATAACCGCTGCTGCTTCGAGTGCTTCATCAGTAATTGTCACACTGTGATGTGCTTCGTAACGGTCACGTAGTCCTTTTAAAATTAAAATCGTGTCCTCAACTGACGGTTCGTCAACCATTACAGGTTGGAAACGACGTTCGAGTGCTGCGTCTTTTTCGATATATTTACGATATTCTTCTAACGTTGTCGCACCGATAACTTGAACTTCTCCTCTAGATAGAGACGGTTTTAAAATGTTAGATGCATCTACTGAACCTTCCGCACCACCTGCTCCGATTAACGTATGCATTTCATCGATAAATAAAATTACGTTTCCTGATTTTTTAATTTCATCGACGACTTTTTTCATGCGTTCTTCGAATTCACCGCGGTACTTAGTACCTGCAACGACTGTACCCATATCGAGCATCATGACGCGTTTATCTTTTAACGTTGACGGTACTTCGTTTTTAACGATTTTTTGCGCAAGCCCTTCCGCGACAGCCGTTTTACCGACCCCTGGCTCACCGATTAATACCGGATTGTTTTTTGTACGGCGTGATAACACTTCGATGACTCGTGTAATTTCATCTGATCGACCGATGACTGGATCTAAACGCCCATCTTCTGCTTTTTTTGTTAAGTTTGTCGCAAGACCGTCAAGTGTTGGCGTATCTGTTTCAGGTTTTGCTTCTTGTGACTTATACATCTGCGGGTTCCCGAGCATTCGAATGACCATCGCTCGTGCGCGCGTGATGTTTAAACCGAGAGAAGATAAAACGCGTGCTGCGATACCTTCACTTTCACGTATTAACCCGAGTAATAAATGCTCTGTTCCAACGAAATTATGGTGTAATTTTCGTGCTTCATCCATAGATAATTCGATGACGCGTTTTGCACGCGGTGTGTATTGAAGGCTGACTGGCGTTTCTGTACCCTCTGTCACGAATTTACTAATTTCTTTTTCTATTAATGGTTCTGTAATATCAAAAGCTTGTAAAACTTTTGCTGCGATACCTTCTTGTTCTCGCACGAGACCAAGTAGTAAGTGCTCTGTTCCTATATTTGAATGTTTTAAGCGAATCGCTTCTTCTTGTGCATACGCTAATACGCGTTGTGCACGTTCAGTTAATTTACCAAATAACATAGATTAAATACCTCCTAAGCGCCGTTTTAAAATTGTGGCACGCGCTTTATTTTCTGCTGCATCGATATATGCGGGTTCTACCGACTCTATACTTTGACGCACAAATGCACGTTGTATTTGATTTAATATCGTTTGAAATTCAAAGTTTTCGATTTCTAAAATTCCCATATCGACGCCATATTTTAAATGACTTAAGTGCATTGCTGCTTCTTCTAATGACATTTGCTCTGCATACTTTAATAATCCATATGATCGAAATACAGTATCTCTCACTGTCAACGCACGATTTTGATAAAACCAATCTCTCATTCGAGTTTCTTCAAATATAATTTGTTCTTTAATTTCCTCGAGATGATGGATAATCTCTAACTCAATTAAACCTAACGTCACTTGGTTCGAAAGTTGATAAACATCTCCAACTGGATGTGTCCCTTCTCCGTATATACCACGAAGCGTGTATCCCATACGCGTGAGGACGTCACGTAGACGTTTAATTCGTTTATTTCTCGTTAAGGCTGGTAAGTGAAGCATCACAGACGCACGAAGTCCCGTTCCAACATTCGTCGGACACGCCGTCTTATATCCGTACTGACGATCGAATTGATACGTTAAATCTTTTTCTAGCGCATCATCAATGTCAGATGCCACCTCATACAGTTCTTCAAGCGAACGTCCGACATTTACAACTTGAATACGAATATGATCCTCTTCTCCGATCATAATCGACGTCGTTTCATCTTCACTGACAATCAGTGTCACACCACGATTTTTAAACAGTTTACTGATTAAAAACTTTTCGTTCATTAGTTCTTTTTCGATATCCGTTAACTCATTCATGTGTATGACGTTAAACTCCGGATAGTCTGTTGTAATCGTCTCTATAATCGGTGCGTACTCTTTGTCATCCTTAATAAGATGCGGATAATTTAAGCCTTCGACATTACGCGCAAGGCGAATGCGAGACGACATTTCAATCGGTGGATGTGTGCTGTTATTCAGCCAGGGGCTCGTCTTCACCATTACCACCCTCCTTTAACGCTTTGATTTCATCTCTCACAACTGCAGCTTCTTCAAACGCTTGCGTTTTAATCAATACGTTTAACTTTTCTTCGAGTCTTTCGATTTTTTCTTCTTGTTTTAAATATAATTCGTACGATTTCGGCACTTTACCGACGTGACGATCTTTTAAATGTTGTACACGGTTAATCATCTGGTGAATATCACTTCCAAATGTTTCATAACAGTGTTCACATCCGAATCGACCCATGTCGACGATTGTTTTTAATGTAGATCCACAATGATGACACGTTCTCATTTCAGATTGTGCGTGTAACATAAAATTATTTAAGTGATTGTGGTCTTGGTCTTCAACGCTTTGATTAAATAATTCATGCGCGCACTCTTGGCATAAAAATAGTTCGTTTTTATGTTCGTTTTGACTGACCGCCACATGAATCATCGCCTCACGTTTAAGACATCTTTCACACCGCATTCAATCACTCCTCGTATAATATTGCTTCAATAATGTTGCGCATAATATGTGCGCGTAATATATCTCGTTCAGGTAAATCGATTAATAGCGTCTCTCTTAAAATAATGCGATCCATAATACGTGCTTCGTTATATGTAATCACTTCTCGGTCATACATAGACTGTATTAAATGTTGCGCATTGATTTGAGAGAGTCTATCCCCAATTAACCCAAGTATATGTTCTAAATAGTCTGCTTTAGCGTGAGTTTCAATTTTAGTAATTCTAATGTACCCACCGCCACCACGTTTACTTTCAACGATATAACCAAGTTCGTTTGTAAAACGTGTTTTAATGACATAGTTTAGTTGCGACGGAACACAATCGAATTTCTCAGCGATTTGCGCACGTTTAATTTCAACGCGCTCATTATGAGACTCCTCAATTTTTTGTTTCAGATAAGCCTCGATAATATCCGACATATTTCGCATAGAACCACCTCTTTTTGACCTTCTTTGACTATAGTATAACCTATTTGACCTATTTTAATCAATTTGGATGCTTATCCATATGTTTTAATTCATCTTTCAAATCATTGAACATTCTTTACATACAATATACACAACAGTTATAATAATGGAATAACTTTAAAATTTTATTGAGGTGTGTTTATGAATATTATATGGGGTATTATCGGTATCGCAGTCACATTCTTCTTAGCATGGATTGCAAGTTCTGATAAAAAACTCGCATTTAAAAAGTGGAAACAAATACTGTTACTACTCGCATTACAATTCGCATTTGCCTTTTTAATTCTATCTACAGGTGGCGGACGTAAAGTGGTCGATGGGCTCGCGTTTGGATTCGGTAAATTACTTGAATATGCAGGCGTCGGTACGAGCTTCGTATTCGGACCGTTACTCGTTGACGCAAATGGTGAAGGACAATTTGTATTCTTCTTTAACGTATTAATTCCTATCATCGTAGTTTCGGCATTAATCGGTATTTTACAATACTTTAAAATCTTACCAGCAATCATCCACGGCTTAGGATGGATTTTATCAAAAATTACTGGTATGCCATTTATTGAGTCTTATAACGGTGCAGCTTCGATGTTCCTTGGACAATCAGAAGTATTCGTTTCATTAAAAAACCAAGTACCTTTACTTGGCGAACAACGTCTGTATACACTCGCAGCGCAAGCGATGAGTTCTATTTCTCTATCGATGGTTGCAGCATACATGACACTATTACAACCAGAGTACGTCATCACGGCAATTGTGCTGAACTTATTCAGCGTTTACATCATCATACATATTATTAACCCGTATGATGTACCTGAGGAAGAAAACTATACTGCATCAGAGTCTAACCCTGACCAAGGGAAGTCATTCTTCCAAATTTTAAGTGACTACATTTTACAAGGTGCTTTAATCGCGGTTATCGTAGCAGCGATGCTGATCGCATTTAACGCGCTTATCGCAATCTTAAATAACTTATTCTTAGCGATTCCTGGATCGGTATTTACGTTCCAAGATATACTCGGTTACATCTTAATGCCACTTGCTGTATTAATTGGTGTGCCAGTTGCTGAAGCGCATGAAGTTGGTATTTTAATGGCAACAAAACTCGTTACAAACGAATTCGTTGCGATGGAAAACTTACAAGCAATTAAAGATACTTTTGGACCTCGTACTCAAGCAATGGTTTCAGTATTCTTAGTTTCGTTCGCTAACTTCGGTTCGATCGGAATTATCGTAGGTACTGTTAAAGGTATCCACGCAAAATCTGGTGACCTTATTGCGAAATTCGGTTTAAAACTTGTATACGGTGCGTCTCTCGTATCTGTATTAAGTGCAGTTATCGTTGGATTCTTTGTAAGATAAATCGATAAGGTATGTCTTTAGACATACCTTTTTCTTATATAAAAATTTAATCGAGGTGAAAAAATGATTTCAGTAACAGAAAACCCAGTGGGAAAAACGTATGAAGCATTGCTCGACTTTTTATTTGAGACGTGCGATACGTTTCAACTCGTCGTGCGTACAGATATTTTAAAGTACGAACATGCATTTCAAGATTTAAACGAATGGTTTGGGGACTCATTTATAGAAGTGCTGGAACAACATGAATGGCCATCGACAAACCTTTTCGATGACACCGCAAAAGTGTATTACTTTAAGACGACATCTGAAGCAAAAGATAAGCTACTCGAACGCTCGAATAGTTTATATGACTGGAGTTTACCGGACTCTCCTGAAGACTTATGTTTCTTTAAAGACGATGAGGCATATTTAAGTGTCTCTTCTGAACTAGAAGAAATTTACTTATATCCAACTTCTGATGAAGAAGTTGCTAAAATTAAAAACATCGATGGATTAAAAACGGTTGAGATCTCATTTTAAATCAAAAAAGTCCTCTTCTTTAAGAAGAGGACTTTTTGATTACCAGCTTGATTTTTTAACGCCAGGGATTTGGCCTTTATGTGCAAGTTCACGGAATTTAATACGTGATACTCCAAATTTTCTAAGTACACCGCGCGGACGCCCTGTCACTTCACAACGATTAACGAGTCGTGTTGGTGATGCGTCTCTCGGTAATTTTTTAAGACCTTCGTAGTCTTTATTTTTCTTCATTTCTTCTCGAATTGCGCGATACTTTTCTACAGTTGCTTCGCGCTGTTTGTTTCTAGCTATTTTAGATTTTTTAGCCATACAATCCTCCTATATCGTAATTGTTACGTTTTATAATTATAGCACGTCTTTTAAAAAATTCAAATTTATTTATTTATTTTATTTGAAAATGATATAATAATACATACTAATTTTAAGGGGAAATCTCAATGTCTATTAGAACAACATTCGCTTTATTAACAGGTCGCATAACGAAGCGACTCCTTACAACATTTACTGGTGGTGGTTCTAGCCTCCCAGGTAAAATAGCACTTAAAATCTCTCCAAATATAATTAAAGATATCTCACAACATTATGACGTTATCATCATTACTGGAACGAATGGAAAGACATTGACGACACGTTTAATCACAAACATTTTTAAGAAAAAATATAATACGATCGTGTCTAACATACAAGGCAGTAATATGGTTCAAGGGATAGCTGGTGCTTTCATCGAACATAAAAATCGTACAGATGAAAAGAAATTTGCTATTTTAGAAGTCGATGAAGGAACTCTAAATAAAGTCGTTGAAGACTTAAACCCAAAGTACATAATCCATACAAATCTATTTTTAGACCAAGCAGATCGCTATGGTGACGTTACGAAAACATATGAGTTACTCGTAAACGCTGCTAAAAAAGTACCGGATGCGATACTGTTACAAAACGGAGATTTACCGTTATTTAATACGGTAGAGTTACCGAACGAACGAAAATTTTTCGGTGTAGACACACCTGTTCACCCACCAAAATCTCAGCATTATTGCCCGAAATGTGGTGGCACACTATCTTACAAAACATATACGTACTCTGGACAAGGAAACTATTACTGTAAATCAGGTAATTTTAAGCGACCAGTACTCGACTACAAAGTCACAGATATTATCAAACTGTCAGAAGAGTCGTCTACTTTTCGTATGGACGATGCGACGTTTAAAATCCCTGTCGCTGGTTTATACAACGTCTATAACGCACTTGCTGCCTATAGTGTCGCTAAAGAGTATGATATTAATAACGATGATATTAAAGCCGCACTACTTGAGACAGAACGTGTATTTGGCCGACAAGAACGCATTAATATATACGGTCATACAGCAACTTTAAACGTTGTTAAAAACCCTGTCGGTTTAAACCAAGTTCTAACTCTAATCGAAGCAGTTGAAGAGCCAATGACACTCGTTGCGCTCTTAAACAATCGCCCCGCAGACGGGATAGATGTGAGTTGGTTACGTGATGGTAACTTCGAATCATTACTTAGTCAAAACATTACGACAATTAAAACTGGTGGTATAAGTAAAGAGGTTATGACGGAACGTTTAGTTGAAGCAGGTTTTAACCCTCACATAATTAAAGAATATGACGATCTAGAAAAAATCGTCGAAGATTTAAAGCACGCGAGTACAGATAACATTCAAATTATCGCGAGTTATACTGCAATGCTTGAGTTTAGAAAAGTATTAAAAGATAAAAAAATCATCTAGCACAAAACCGTTCATTACGAACGGTTTTTTTGCATAAAAAAAGACAGCCGTTACCGACTGTAGAACGATGGGCCTAGGTAGATTCGAACTACCGACCTCACGCTTATCAGGCGTGCGCTCTAACCAACTGAGCTATAGGCCCTAGAAAGTAAAAAGCGGAAGACGGGATTCGAACCCGCGACCCCCACCTTGGCAAGGTGGTGTTCTACCACTGAACTACTTCCGCAGATGATTTACTTTTAAAATAAAAAAAATGGAGAATGGCGGGCTCGAACCACCGACCCCTTGCTTGTCGAGCAAGTGCTCTCCCAACTGAGCTAATCCTCCATGACACAACACTATACATATTACAATGAATTTTAATAACCGTCAAGTGTTTTTTATAAATAGCTATAAAGAGAACATCCACCGATAATTATCGGCGGATGTTTCCTAATTACTTACTCTGTCTCATATAAGGGAATAATAGAACGTCGCGAATCGATGATGCGTTCGTTAACAGCATTACGAGACGATCGATTCCTATTCCTAAACCACCTGTTGGTGGGAGTCCATATTCTAATGCTTCGATGAAGTCTTCATCCATTTCATGTGCTTCATCGTTCCCGCTTTTCGCTTCGTCGACTTGCATTTGGAATCTTTCTCTTTGATCGATTGGATCGTTTAACTCTGTGAACGCGTTCGCGTGTTCACGTCCGACGATAAATAACTCGAAGCGGTCAGTGAATCTTTCATCTTCTGGGTTTTTCTTAGATAACGGTGACACTTCTACTGGGTGACCGTAAACAAATGTTGGTTGATGTAGGTGTTCTTCTACTTTTTGTTCAAAGAATTCGTTTAATACGTGACCAAACGTACTATGGAATTTATCGACTTCAACACCGTGTTCTTTTGCAAGCGCGAGTGCTTCTTCGTCTGACATTTGTTCAAAGAAGTCTACACCTGTATACTCTTTAACAATTTCAGCCATGTGGACTCTGCGCCAACCTGGTGAAAGATCGATTTCTTCTCCTTCGTATTCTACGACTGAAGAACCGAGTACTTCTTTCGCTACGTGTGCGACTAAGTTTTCAGTTAAGTCCATAATATCTTCGTAGTCTGCGTATGCTTCGTATAATTCAAGCATCGTAAACTCAGGGTTATGACGCGTTGATACCCCTTCGTTACGGAATACACGACCGATTTCGTACACTTTGTCGAGCCCTCCAACGACGAGACGTTTTAAGTGAAGCTCTAACGCAATACGCATATATAAATCAACGTCTAATGCATTATGGTGCGTAATAAACGGACGTGCCTGCGCACCACCAGCGATCGCATGCATCATCGGTGTTTCAACTTCTAAGAAGCCTTCACCGTCTAAATATTTTCTGATCTCGGTAATGATTTTACTACGTAAAATGAAACGCACTTTAGACTCTTCGTTTGTCAGTAAATCTAAGTAACGTTTTCTATAACGCTCTTCAACGTCTTTCAGTCCGTGGTGTTTGTCTGGTAATGGACGTAATGCTTTAGATAAATGTACATACTCCGTCGCTTTTACAGATAATTCACCCGTGTTTGTCTTAAACATAACACCTTCAACACCGACGATATCACCTAAGTCTGTTTGATTCCAAACGTCGAACGCGTCTTCACCAATTTGGTCTTTACGCACGTAAATTTGAATTTGTCCATCGATATCTTGAATGTGCGCAAATCCTGCTTTACCTTTACCACGTTTTGTCATCACTCGCCCTGCGATACGCACTTTAGACTCTGTTTCTTTTTCTGCTAATTCTTCTTTAGAAAACTCGTCCCAATTTTCGACTAATTCTTTAGACGTAGCATCTACAATAAATTTTTGTCCAAATGGGTCGAGTCCTTTTTCACGAAGTTCGTTCATTTTATTTAGACGAACTTCAATTTGGTCGTTAATTTCTTCACTCATTGATATGTCTCCTTATACAAGTATTTCTGTTTGTTTATTGTCACGTAATTCCATGTCTCGTTTAAATTGTGTTAAAAGTTGAATGAGATCTCTTCGTGTTTCCACTGTATTAATTTGCCTGCGAACTTGTCCGCCACCTTTAACGTTTCGCAAATACCACGACGCATGTTTCCTCATTTCCATAATAGCAGTTTTCTCACCTTTTAAGTCGATTAAACGATCCATATGTAGTGTGAGTACGTCGATTTTCTCATCTAAACTCGGTTCATCGAGTAATTCACCAGTTTCTAAATAATGAACGGTTCTGTATATAATCCAAGGATTCCCTTGTGCGGCACGGCCAATCATCACAGCATCAACACCTGTTTCGTCGAGCATCTTTTTAGCGAGTTCTGGAGTTGTAACGTCTCCATTACCAATTACTGGTATGTTCACCGCTTCTTTTACTTGTCGAATGACGTCCCAGTTCGCTTTTCCTTCGTACATTTGTACGCGTGTACGTCCGTGAATTGCGATTGCAGCAGCGCCCGCTCGTTCAGCGGCTTTCGCATTTTCAACTGCGTAGATGTGTTCTTCATCCCAACCGATACGCATTTTACAAGTGACAGGCTTTTCAACCGCTTCTACAACAGCACTTACCATTTCGTATATCTTATCTGGATCGAGTAACCACCTCGCACCTGCTTCACAGCGGATGACCTTATTCACTGGGCATCCCATATTAATATCTATAATATCAGCGTTCGTATGTTTGTCGACATATTTTGCCGCTTCAACTAAAGTGTCTTTTTCACCACCGAATATTTGAAGTGACATTGGGTGCTCGGTCTCGTCCACCTCGAGCATTTTTAACGTGCGTTTATTGTTAGTGATCAGTGCTTTGTCGCTGATCATTTCAGCACATACCATTCCAGCACCAAACTCTTTGACTGTCTTTCTAAACGCGACGTTGGAAATCCCTGCCATTGGCGCAAGTACAACGCGGTTTGGGATTTCTACATTCCCAATTTTAAACATCCGTGTCACCGTTTAGTTCTTCTAACAGCTCTTTGACAGTTTTATTAAATGTCGGATGTACTGCATTCGGTGCGATTTCGTTGAACGGTTCTAACACGAACTTGCGTAGATGCATTTCTTCGTGTGGGACGATTAAATTATCGATGTCGATTTCTAAATCTTCATACATGAGTACATCGATATCAATCACTCGAGGTCCCCATACTTCTTCACGTACGCGACCGAGTTGACTCTCTACATATAAACAAAACTCTAGTAGCTCGATCGGTTCAAGGTCTGTTTTAACTTCAACAACCATATTTAAAAAGTCTGGTTGATCTGTTTTACCGTATGGTGCAGTTTCATAAATAGATGATTGTTTCGTTACTTCACAATCTTTTCCACTATCTAGTAATTGAATCGCTCGATTTAAGTTTTCAAGGCGCTCTCCAATGTTTGCGCCTAGTCCGAGATACGCTTTAGCTTTCATTATTTAACCTCTCTATTTAACGTCACACTCACATCTTTGTAGTTGCCATCGATTGGTGGACTCGGTTTTGTGATTGTAACCTCGATTTTCTTCACAACTGGATAGTCATTTGTTAGTTTCTCTATTATTTTATGTCCTAGATGCTCGAGTAAGTTCACTGGTGGGCCCTGAATGATTGCTTCAACAGTTTCGTACACTTCTGCGTAGTTAATCGTGTCGTTCACGTCATCAGAAACGCAAGCTTCTGTTAAGTCTGTATATAGCAACACATCGACGATAAAGTACTGCCCGATATCTCTTTCAGCTTGTAACACTCCGTGATAAGCATAAAGTCGAATGCCATTTACTCTTATAATATCCATTTAATTCCCTCTTAACTTCATATAAACGTCACTAATATCGCGGTTCATTTTTACATTGTGAACGCGTACCGCGTCTACACCGTGATTTATACCGATAACAGTTGTTGCTGCAGTACCCGCATCGCGGTCTTTTGGTCCTCTATCGTCTTCGATAAGTTCTTTAATCATTCGTTTACGACTCGTTGCGAGTAGAACTTTATAGCCTAAATCGACGAGTTTGTGTAAGTTTTTCATCACTTTAATATCTTCGTCTCGTGATTTTGCAAATCCAACGCCTGGATCTAACCATATGTTTTCATCTTTGATGTTATACTTCTTACAAAGTTCGACACTTTCTTTTAGCTCGGCAACCATAGCTTCGACGACGTCGTCGTATTTAGCATGCTCGTTATTGTGCATTAAAATAATCGGCACGTTATATTCGCTGACGACTTCTAAGATCTTTTCATCGTACGTTCCACGCCACTGGTCGTTAATAATTGTAGCCCCTGCTTCAATACTCGCTTTTGCGACTTCACTACGAAACGTGTCGACTGAAATATCGACACCTAAATTTAATTCGTGAATCGCTTCAACGACTGGGACGACGCGACGTATTTCTTCTTCTATAGAAATCGGCGTATATCCTCCAGGACGTGTTGAATAGCCACCGACGTCGATAATATCAGCACCATCTTTTACCATTTGTTTTGCATGCTCGACCGCATTGTCAAGCTGATGAAATTCTCCACCATCACTGAAAGAGTCCGGTGTGACATTTAATATGCCCATAATTTGTAGTCGCTTCACTCTAATCATCCTCAATTACATAGAATATAAGTATTATACCATTTTTTATCGGCTTTTTAACTTATAAATTCTTTGACGGTTTCTTATGTTAGAAGTAAGGGTATTCATATATTAACTATTAAATTGGAGGCGTTAAACATGTATGGGATTGCTGCAGATGAACCATTTAAACTAAGTGAAGGAAATAAGTTTTATAGAAAAGAGTTTGAAAAGCCAATGCTAAATGATAAAGAAGTGTTCATAAAAGTAAAATCGATTGGTATGAATCCGGTCGACACAAAAACACGTCAAACTGAAATTAAACACCCACCGAGAATACTCGGATACGACGCAGTCGGTATCGTAGAAGACACTGGGAGTGACGTCACAGCCTATAAAGTAGGAGACGTCGTTTTTTACTCTGGTCGCGCAGATGTCGACGGCTCGAACGCAACACATCAAGTGATGCATGAAGCGTATATCTCGCATGCACCTAAAAACGTATCGCTTAATGAAGCGGCAGGCTTTCCACTCACTAGTCTTACTGCGTCAGAAACTCTCTTTGAAGTGTTCAACATCAGTACAAAAAAAGAAGACAATAAAGGTAAATCCATCCTTATTATTAACGGTGCAGGCGGCGTTGGAAGTATGGCGACACAAATTGCGAAACACTATGGCCTTACTGTCATTACGACTGCTTCAAAAGATGAAACAAAAGAGTGGTCCAAATCACTCGGAGCAGATGTCGTATTAAACCATAAAAATGATTTACGCGATGAATTTAAAGCACATCATCTCGAAAACGTCGACTACGTATTTTGTACATTCGACACGGATTTATATTACGAAGTGATGATTGACCTCGTAAAACCACGCGGTCACATCGCAACAATTGTCGCATTTACTGAAAAACAAGATTTAAATCTATTAAAAGCAAAGAGCATTACATTTACACATGAATTTATGTTTACAAGAGCACTACAAGATTTAGACGATCAATATCAGTACCACAGATACTTAAGTGAAATTAGTCATCTTATTAATGAAGGTGTTTATAAACCAACAGTCACAGAGGTCATGAAGGGATTATCAATAGACAATATCTTTAAAGCACACGAAAAATTAGAAAATCACGAAGTTCATGGAAAACTCGTTATAGAAGTTGAAGAGTAAGAGTATAAGTATGTTTAAAAAAATTATAAATTTGGAGTGATTACTATGTCACAATTTACTCAAGCACAAAATATAACTGAATTAGATAAAAAAATTAACGCTTATGTCACGCGTGGATATGAACCGAATGAATTAACTGTATTTACCGCTCACCCAGTTCCCGAACTTTTACACAAATATAGTGGACTAAACGAAGCGATTATCACCGATGAGACGACAGATGCTTCTGTTTTTAAAGATTTTACCGATGAAGAACTCATCGAGGTTTCTAATTCACTCGATCAAGGCGAGTATTTGTTATTCATCTTTAATGAAGATGATAAAAATAAACAAGAAGTACCTGGAAAATTTGAACTACATGAAGAACAACTCGTCGCGAATAAACATACTGTTGACGCAGGCGAAGTAAATGTTAGAAAACGTGTAAAAACACGTGAAGAAGAAGTCGATGTACCGATTCAAAAAGATTCCGTCACTATCGAACGTCATAAGTTTGAAGAAGAGCCGTTATTATCAGAATACAATAACGCTGAAGACACTGACGACATCAACGTTACGCGTATACCAGTGACTCGAGAGCGTATTCGTATTATTAAAGAGCAAGTCGTTTCTGAAGAAATTGTTATTCGAAAAGAAGTGACAGAAGAAGTAAAACATATTAAAGACACCGTCCAATACGATGACATTGAAGTCGATAAGACTGGTGATAATTTAAATGTAACAGAGAGAGAAAAATAAGCACAAAAAACCCAGTAGCAATTTGAGCTACTGGGTTATTTTTATATCTAAAGATTAACCTTTAGTCCTCTTTACGTCTTCTAGTTCCTGCAAGCATTGAAGTACCAATTAACAGAAGTGCAGTAGCACTTAATGCATTACTATCATTAGCCTCACCAGTGTTAGGTAAAACAAATTGATTTACATTGCTTGAATCATTAGTTTTATTTGATGTTTCACCTGGTACTTTTGGTGTCTCTTCTGTTTCACCTGGTACTTTTGGCGTCTCTTCTGTTTCACCTGGTACTTTTGGCGTCTCCACAGTACTACATTTACATGGAATAATAACTGATGTGCCATCACTAAATTCAAGAACTATATTGTTATTTTCATCTCTATAGTTACTTGTGATATAAATTGATTTGCCATCTTTACCTTTTGGTATAACTACAGTTGATCCATCGCTGAATACTAATGTAATATTACCGTCCTTGTCTGTTCTTTGGCTTACAATTGTAATTGACTGACCATCTTTTCCATCCTTGCCATCTTTACCATGACGAAGTTCAAATTCACTCAACTTATTACCATCACTATCTTTAATAATAACGATATGACCAAGTTCATTTTTATTTTCGTCGTAGATTGACTCAGTTTCAACGATCAGATTACTAGCATCTTTTCCATCTTTACCGTTGTATATATCGTATTCATTTACAATATTTCCTTCGCCATCTCTAATAATGATGTGAACACCAATCACATCGCCATTTTCATCTTTGATTTCATTTGAATCAATAGATGGTGTCTTACCATCTTTTCCTTTTAACCAATCAAAGAAATCATCAATTGTTCCTGTATGACCTTGTTCTAGCCATAATTCATAAGCAGATTTACCGTCTTTTCCATTAGTTGTTGGAAGTTTTCCAATGTTGATAGTCTTACCATCGTTATACACTAGTACGACTTCATTATTAACATTAACAATAACATTTTTAATCACTGACTCTGAAGGTAGTTGTCCTAATTTTTCTTTACTACCATCTTCACGTTCTATAATAATATTATTGTTTTGATCAATAAAGATATCATTTACATTTGAGTTTGTAACTCCATTATCTTTACCGTCTTTGCCGTCTTGTCCGTTATAAATAATTCCGCGATCTAACTCTACATTTGTTTCTTTGTCACGGAAGATAAATTCTTTTCCAATTTCTTTACCATTGGAATCTAAGACCGGACGTACTTCCACATCAACAGATTGACCATCTTTTCCATCTTTACCGTCAG
>NZ_KV793644.1:32790-33594 GCF_001808485.1 Nosocomiicoccus sp. HMSC09A07 | reverse complement strand
CATCTTTTCCATCTTTACCGTCAGCACCATCTTTACCACTGTAGATAATTCCGCGATCTAATTCTACTTTTGTTTCTTTGTCACGGAAGATAAGCTCTTGTCCGATCACTTTACCATTCGAATCTAGGACTGGACGTACTTCCACATCGACAGATTGACCATCTTTTCCATCTTTACCGTCAGCACCATCTTTTCCATCTCTGCCATGGTAAATTGTAGTTTCATCTAGAACTTTTCCTGATTCATCAGTAAAGATTAATCTCTCTCCAATTACATTACCGTCTTTATCTTTAACTTCTTTAGTTTCAACATTTGGTGTCTGACCGTCTTTACCGTCTCTAACAAAGATTTCTTCTGTTTCACCAGTCTCAGGGTTAGTAATAATGATTGTATACCCTGGGTTTTCTGGGTCTTCACTTGGTAAAACTTCGATATTCGGAGTCTGTCCGCCTTCACCGTCTTTACCATCACGGACTGTATTACGGCTAACTTCGTTGCCTTCTGGATCTACAACAATAATGTCATACGTTCCGTCTTCATTGGCTTCAACACGGATTGTGTTGCCGTCTTGACCGTCTTTTCCGTCTTTACCGTCTTGGCCGTCTTTGCCATCTTTACCGTCTTTTCCGTCTTTTCCGTCTTTACCGTCTTGGCCGTCTTTGCCGTCCTTGCCATCTTTACCGTCTTGGCCGTCTTTACCGTCTTGGCCGTCCTTGCCATCTTTACCGTCTTTGCCGTCTTTACCGTCTTTGCCGTCTTTACCGTCTTTACCGTCTTTACCGTCTTGGCCGTCTTTGCCATCTT
>NZ_KV793644.1:28019-32770 GCF_001808485.1 Nosocomiicoccus sp. HMSC09A07 | reverse complement strand
CGTCTTGGCCGTCTTTGCCATCTTTACCGTCTTTACCATCTTTGCCGTCTTGGCCATCTAGGCCATCTTTACCGTCTTGGCCGTCCTTACCGTCTTGGCCATCTTTACCGTCTTGACCGTCCGGTATAAATAACTCTTCGACACTACCTTCAACGACATTACCTAAATGATCTTCGAGCCACACTGTTACTAATGTGCCCGTTCTTCCATCACGTTCTACTGGCTCATGCTTAACACGGAGTGAGTCACCTTTTGGTCCTGGCTTTCTGTTATCAACCGTTAATGATAATGGTTCTCCATCAGCATATTCAGCAACAAGTTGGTAAGTACCATCTTCATTTTCATTTACTTCAACTTTCTCTACACCTGGTAAATTGTATTCAATTAACGCATCAACAGCTTCTTTAAGAACTTGTCGAGAAACTTCTTTAAAGTAATTATTTAGGAACTCTTCATGGTTATCCCCTGTAAAGTCTGGAGATACATTTGGATCTACTTCATAAAGTACTCTAACGCGTCCTTCTTTACCTTCTGTTACTAATACGACTGTTCCTTCTTTAAGTTCCTTGTTTTCACGAGCAACCACATTGAAGTCTAAGATTTCTTCAGAGAAGCTATATACAGGCTTAACTTCCTCAACAACTTGGACTAACCCTAAATCGACACTTAAGTTATCCTCACCTTTTAATGTCACTACTTTTTTAGAAGATTCATTTTCTAATAAAGTGAATTTTTCAGGGACAATAAACTCAACAGTATACTCTCCTTCGTATAGATCATAAAATCCATACTGACCATCTGAATCTGTTACAGTCGTTTGAACTGTGCGACCACTCGCATCTTTTAGAAGTACTTGGATACCTGCAAGTCCTTCTTCATCTGCATCTTTTTGGCCATTGCTATTTGCATCTAACCATACATTACTACCAATTGTGAATCTTTCTTCTTCAGCATATAATGGTAAACCTAGATTTAGAACATCTTTTCCATCAACAACTACAGTATTCACAAAGTCCACTACACCTGGACGGGATAATTCGTATTTGTCACCATCTGGGTTTTCAAATGTTAACGTATACGTACCATTCGCAACGTTTTCAAAGACATAATTACCGTTAGAATCTGTTACAGTTTCCATCACACCATTTTCTGATGATAATGTAACTTTCACACCCTCAAGGCCTGGTTCACCTGGATTTTTACGACCATCTCTGTTTCTATCTAACCAAACAGAAGATTTCACTGTAAATACCTCGAGTACTTGAGGCTCTTCACCTTCACCGACTGCTTCAGGCGTTAAATTATCAAGAGAAACGTCAAATTTAAATCCATCTGGATTCGGTTCAATAACGACTCCATCGTTTTCTTTCACTTCTAGAGTTGTGAAAACCTTTAAGTCTTTTAATTCTTTGCCATCAGATGCTGATACTACTGCGTTAACAACATAACGTTCATATTTTTGAACTGGAATTTTATCTGATAATAAAACGACTTCACCATCTTTAACGATGTAGTCTACACCCTTCACAAGTTCGATTTTTGTAAATTTATCTGTATCATCTAGCGGTGGCGTATAGTTATGATAAATTGCATCTAATCTTGTACTTTTATTTAATTTTTTAGGATCATTAAATTTATACAGCTCGAGCACAACATTGTCTAAGTCGATGTTTTCTCCATAAACTTTAAAATCTGGACCTTCGTTCCCAAACAATCTATTTTGTCTGTCATACTTGGCAAGTGGATTAAGATATGTTGTCAATGTTACTTGTTTTTTATCAGTTTCAACATAACGAACACCTGTCTCGATATACTTATAGACTACTTTGCCATTTTCCATATTACCATCTTTAGCTAGAGCTTCTTTTACACCGTAGTTTACTACGACTTCTTGTTGAAGTTTCTCACCTGCAAAGTCTAAGTCTAATAGATATGATTGGCCATCCTCAGTTTTATGTGCAGTATTCACTGTAGCGACAAACTTTAATAAACCTCTCACATTACTGTATCTTTCAACGTAATCTGTAAACGTGTACACAACTTTGTTTTCTAATTCATTATATTCGCCAAATGCAATAACTTCTCCATTAGAAGATGAAAGATGTTGTGGACGCACGACTTTATTAAGTCCTCCTGGTCTAAAGTATTGACCCCAGTCAAATGTAAATTGTCCACCTTTTTTCACTGAATTGTCGACTTCAAAGTTACCACTAATTTCTAGATAATCTAATTTACTCGGTGATAACTCATCTGAATTTCCTGATCCTGATGCTTTTACAATTTTAGCCGCTAAATTACTGACTGTTACTTTATCGTCAACTTGTTCAACTTCCCCATCATTGTTTTGATTGACATCATTCACTGTGTTAGTCGCATTATTTGGGCGTTGAAGCGAAGTTTGGATATTGACGTTGACGAGAACTTCTTGTTCAGAGCCATTTGGAAGTTTTACTTTAACAGTAACTTGCGATCCATTCGCAACTGGTAATTGATGAACATCTTCATTGACTGTCGTTCCTTCTGGTAAGTCTAAAGCACCAAGAATATCTTCAGCTTCTAAAGCTTTCCCCTCTTCAAGATTTACCTCTACTTGAAGATTCTCCTCAGGTAGATTAGTCTCTTGAAGGCCCTCGTTTTCATTTACAACGTCTTCTTTTTCTAGTTGAACCTCAGGTTGTTCTAATTGTTCAACTGCTTCTTTATCTTTTAAAACATCTAGTTCATAATTTTCTTCTTGATCTATGTATTCTGTTTCATTGACATCTGCTTCTTCTACTTCATTTAAGTTGCTGTCATCAAGTAGTGGATCTAGATTTTCTTCGGGTAATGATACATTCTGAGACTCTTCATTATGTAACTCTAAATCGTTAGATACCCTTTCATCGTTAAAATTGTTTGCGTTTTCATTATCGAGTTCACTTGCTTCGGCACTATGGCCAAACATCAACATTGAACCAATTAAAATCGATCCTGTACCTACTGTAAATTTCCTGATTGAATACTTGTTTAAACGATTGGGTAAAAAATCATGTCTTTTTTTCATTGGCTATCTCCTTAATATGTTGTTTTACGTTTGTGCTTTTGTAATTGCCACGACATGCCCTGAAATAGAGCTTTTATTTTACAATAACTTAATTTCTCTTGATGTCTATCATTCTCCCCTAAATGTCAAATTACATTTAGTATACAATAAGTCACAATAAAATATTGTCTGAAAATTATGTTTTTTTATATGTATGAGATATTTAGTAAATTTAAAATGAAAAAACACACTTAAACTTTTGTTTAAGTGTGCTAATCTACATTATTCAAAATCAAATAGTGGAGTTGAAAGATATCTTTCACCGTTTGATGGTAATACAGTAACGACTGTTTTGCCTTTACCTAATTTCTTCGCTTCTTCAAGTGCTGCATATACTGCTGCACCAGATGAAATACCTCCGAGTATTCCTTCTTCTTTTGCTAATTTTCTAGCATATTCGAATGCTGTTTCATTCTCTACTTTAACGACACCGTCATAAACTTCTGTGTCTAATGTGTCTGGTACGAATCCTGCACCGAGTCCTTGTAATTTATGTGGACTTGCTTCTCCACCTGATAATACTGGTGAATCTGCAGGTTCTAACGCGTAAACTTTTGTGTCTCTGTTATGCTCTTTTAATACGTGTCCAACACCAGTTACTGTTCCACCTGTTCCAACACCCGCAATAAATGCATCGATCGTAAATCCTGCACTTTTCGCTTGTTTCACAAGTTCTGGACCTGTTGTGTTTTCATGGATTTTAGGGTTTGCTGGGTTTTCGAATTGTTGTGGCATGAAGTAACCATCTTTTTCAGCAAGTTCATTCGCTTTAGCAATTGCGCCTTTCATCCCTTCGGCACCTGGAGTAAGCACTAACTCTGCTCCGTATGCTTTTAGTAAATTACGACGTTCTTTACTCATCGTGTCAGGCATCACTAAAACTGCTTTGTACCCTTTACTCGCAGCAACCATCGCAAGACCAATTCCAGTGTTTCCACTTGTTGGCTCTACAATTGTTGTATCCTTCGTTAATTTTCCTACTTCTTCAGCAGCTTCAATCATCGCAAAAGCGATACGATCTTTTACCGATGAACCAGGGTTCATGAATTCTAGTTTGACGTAAACATCCGCCATATTATCATCTGTTAATCTGTTTAACTTTACGAGTGGCGTATTACCAATCGTTTCAGTAATATTATTAAATACTTTGTTAGACATAAAATGTCCTCCTATTTTTATTTCATAGTAAGTAACTATGAATATAACACGGTAGGGCTAGAATTACAAATGTGATGCTTAGTTGATGGTAGGATTTACTGGAAGTTACTGGTGGATTGGATTTTTCATCTTATAAAGTTTAATAATACACTTTTGCGTGGTTATATTTAACAAAAATTTTCGGGTTTTGTTAGATATCTGATTTTATTTAACATATTTCGCCAGTGGTGATCACTTTTTGTTAATTATATTTTTTTATCTAACAAAAACGGCGCTGAATCCCGAGAATTTGTTAATTATCTCGATATATTTAACAGATTCGGTAATTATCTGTTAAATAACCACATCGCTAGCGAGACGGAAGGCCTGTTCAGTTCTTAAAAGTGTAATAACGCTCTTTATCAAAATTTTATTTAACAAAAATATCCGTATATTGTTAGATCTGATTTTATTTAACATATTTCGCCCGTGGCGATCACTTTTTGTTAAATATATTTTTTTATCTAACAAA
>NZ_KV793644.1:8264-27999 GCF_001808485.1 Nosocomiicoccus sp. HMSC09A07 | reverse complement strand
GAATCCCGAGAATTTGTTAATTATCTCGATATATCTAACAGATTCGAAGAATTTTTGTAAATTAAAACACAGCACAGCACAAAAAATCGCCCGGAAACACGAATCTGTTCGTATTTTCGGGCGTCACACAAATTACACACCGCGGTAGATGAACTATCTCATCCCGCACTATTCGAGGCAAAACCGGATATTCTCCGGCATGGCAATTTTATTCTTCTAGAAGTGCTTCGAGCTCTTCTTTTTCGATCCAAACATCGTTGCGACAGAAGTTACATACTGCTTCTGCGCCACCGTCTTCTTCGATCATTTGTTTGATTTCGTCTTTTTCTAGTGATGCGATTGCGTTGATGAAACGCTCTTTACTACATGTACATTCGAATTCGACTGGCATTTCATCAAGCTTGCGCCATGAGTCGCCGAGTACTTCATCGACGATTTGTTCTGGTGTTAAATTGTCGTCGATCATTTGTGAAATTGGACGCATCTCGCTCGCGATTTTTTCTAGACATGTAATCGTCTCTTCGCTTGCTGCTGGTAGTACTTGAATGACGAGTCCACCTGCTGCTTTGACAGTGTTATCTGGATTAACGAGTACACCGAGTGCAACGATTGATGGGACTTGTTCTGAGTGATAGAAGTAATAAGAGAAGTCTTCACCGAGTTCTCCTGAAATAAGTTCAACTGAACCGACAAAGTTGTCTTTAAGTCCGATATCTTTTGCGACTCTTAAATACCCGTTCGTACCAACTGCACGACTCACGTCGAGTTTCCCTTGAGCGTTTAAGTCAAAGTGTACGTCTGGGTGTTGCACGTATCCACGTACGTGACCGTTCGCATCTGCGTCTGTCACGATTGCACCGATCGGTCCGCCACCTTCTACTGTGACTGTGACTTTATCTTTTCCTTTTAACATTGCACCTAATACTACAGTTGCTGTCATTGTACGACCTAACGCTGCAGCTGCTGTTGGGTATGCTTTATGACGATTTACAGCTTCATTTACTGTATCTGTTGTATCTAGTGAAAAAATTCTTACTTCATCGTTTAAACCTAATCCACGTATTAACTTATCTGCCATGTTTATTTCCTCCATAATAAAAGTCGCCTAACTCGAGGCGACTTTTCGTTATTTGTTATCTCTATCGTCTTGTACGTCACGTTGTTCGTTTGGACCTTTTGGATCCATGTCTTCTGTAACGTCTTCGTCTTCTGTCATTTCTGGACGAGAAACTTCTTCCTCGTTATCAGATACGTCTTCATGACGTTGTAACTTTTCTTTGATTTCTTCGTATGAATGACCAACTTTTTCATCATCTTCAGTATCTTCTTCTAGATGACTATCATCATACTTACGTTCAGGTAATTTTCCGTCGTGGAATAACCCTTCTATTTGTTCGCGGTCTAACGTCTCTTCGACGAGTAACGTTTCCGCAATTAATGTTAATTGTTCTTGATGCGTCGTTAAGATTTCGTGACATCTTTCGTACGCTTCTTTAACAATCTTTTGAACTTCTAAGTCAATTTCATAAGCAAATTTATCTGAGTAACTCTTCTCGTGACCCATTTCTTTACCTAAGAATACTTGACCGCCTGTTTCACCAAATTGGATTGGCCCAAGTTTTTCACTCATACCAAATTCCATTACCATTTTTCTAGCGAGACTTGTCGTTCTTTGGAAGTCGTTATGTGCACCTGTTGATGCTTCACCAAACGTAACTTCTTCTGCAACACGTCCACCGAGTAATCCAACGATTCGGTCTTGAAGCTCTGGTTTTGTCATAAAGTAGCGATCTTCTTTAGGAAGCATCACGGCATATCCGCCTGCTTGACCACGCGGAACAATCGTAACTTTGTGAACTGTTTCTGCTTCGTCTAACACCATACCGATTACTGTATGTCCAGCTTCGTGGAACGCAACGATACGACGTTCTTTTTCACTCATAACGCGAGATTTCTTAGCAGGACCTGCGATTACGCGGTCTGTCGCTTCGTCTACGTCTCGCATGTCAATCGTATTTTTACCCGCACGAGTCGCAACAAGTGCTGCTTCGTTTAGTAAGTTTTCTAAATCTGCACCTGAGAATCCAGGCGTACGTTGTGCGATTGCTTTTAAGTCGACTGTTTCGTCTAACGGCTTGTTACGTGAGTGTACTTTAAGTACAGCTTCACGGCCTTTTACGTCAGGTAATCCGACTTGAATTTGTCTATCAAAACGACCAGGACGTAATAATGCCGGGTCTAAAATATCTGCACGGTTTGTTGCAGCGATCATAATAATACCTTCGTTGCCTGCAAACCCGTCCATTTCTACGAGTAATTGGTTGAGTGTTTGTTCACGTTCATCGTGTCCACCACCGACACCTGCACCACGTTGACGACCGACAGCATCGATTTCGTCAATAAAGATAATACATGGTGAATTTTTCTTTGCTTGTTCGAATAAGTCACGTACACGTGACGCACCAACACCGACGAACATCTCTACGAAATCAGAACCTGAAATCGAGAAGAATGGAACGCCTGCTTCACCTGCTACTGCACGTGCAATTAATGTTTTACCTGTACCTGGAGGTCCGGTTAATAGTACCCCTTTCGGAATACGCGCACCCATTTTATCGAATTTGCGGTGATCTTTTAAGAAGTCCACAACCTCGATAAGTTCTGCTTTTTCTTCATCTGCTCCGGCAACATCTGTAAAGCGTGTTTTTGATTTCGTGTTATCAAATTGCTTCGCCTTACTTTTACCGAAGTTCATCATGCGGTTTCCACCGCCACCTTGTGCATTAGACATTAAGAATAAGAAGAAGAATAGAATCACAAGTAGCGGTATGAACGTAAATAACATTCCTGTCCACGGGCTTTGTTCTTTTGCTGGTTCAACGTTAAATTTAAGGTCGTTGTCTTTCTTAGCTGTTTCTAAAATTGAATCTAAATCTCCAGTTGCATTATAAGGAATCACTGTATGGAATGATTCATGATCTTCCTGATCTTTTAGTTTACCTTTAACAAGATACACATTATTTTCAGGCTGAATCGTCATTTTTTCTATATTTTGATTTTCTAAAGCTTCGATAAATGGTTTGTACTGCAGCTCTTTATCTGCTTGAGTGCCGCCATTTAAGCTTTGGAATATACCGAATAATATTACTGCTAGAATTGCTAAAAGCAATATATTACGGCCAGTATTTTTAGGCATCCGTAATCCTCCGTTTCTATTACACTAAAAGAAATATTAACAAAATTAACATATATTATCTACTGTTATGCATTAGTTATATAGTTCTGGTTTTAGTAAACCGATATATGGCAAGTTACGATAGTTTTCATTGAAATCTAGTCCGTAACCGACGACGAATCCTTCAGGAATTGTCGTACCGATATATTTAACGTCGACTTCTAGTTTACGTTCAGGTACTGGCTTATCTAAAAGCGTAACAACTTCAACACTCTCAGCTTTTCTAGAACGTAAAAAGTCGATGATATAGTTAAGAGTCGCACCTGTTTCGACGATATCTTCTACAATTACGACGTGACGCCCTTCAATTGACGTCGATAAGTCTTTCAGTATCTTTACTTCTCCTGTCGATTTTGTTCCGACGTAACTCGACACGTCCATAAAGTCCATTTCTAAGTGTGTATCGACGTACTTTACGAGGTCTCCCATAAACATGATCGAGCCTTTTAATAGCGCCACAAAAACCGGATTTTTACCATCGTAATCACGTGTTAACTCAGAAGCAAGTCGTTTCGTAATTTCTTTAATATCTTCTTCGCTAAAAAGTATTTCATCAATATCATTTCTAAGCGTCATAATATAACTCCTCAACATGTAAGTCTATTTTAAAATTGCTTAATAGTTCTATTATATTATAAATATTACCTACCGCAACAATTGTACCGGTGTCATCGACAATAATCGGCATCGTTTTTCGCTTTTCATGACTAATTTTTTTGTCGATAAAAAGCCGATTCACCTTTTTAGTACCGACGTTCGGTATCGCCACACGGTCACCTGGTTGAAACGTGCGAACGGTTAAGTTCGGCGAACCATCAACTGTAATTTTATAACCATTAAAATAGTACGTGCCAGCGTCATCAATCGTCATCTCTTCATCGAACATTCGGTCACTTATGACGTAGCAATCGTCATAACTACAGACGAAACTTTGTTCACCAACTGGCAATTCAAATTGACTCGTGTCACTCTGTAACAACCGAATCATTTCTTCACTATACGCTCTGCCGACGTTTAACCAGCGATTTAAGATATATACTTTTAATATGTGACTACACGCGTTAAACCTCTTTCGGCTAACAGGCTTATCTTTAAGAAAGCTTTCAGCCTCTTGTTTAAAATATTGCGTCATTTCGTTGTAATCTTCTTTAAATTGCGTCAAACTTTCTAAATGCAGCTCGTCATGCTGTTCGATATTTGGTAACACTTCGTGACGAATATAATTTCTCGTATAGTCGTTCGTGTCGTTTGTATGATCTTCAAAATATTCAAGACGATGTTCATGTGCATACTGTTCGATTTCTTGTAAACGAACACTCATCATCGGTCGAAGTACTTTACCGAACTGAGACGGAATACCAATGCCTTTTAAATGGCGACCGGTTAATAACTCAAACATAATCGTTTCAAAGTCATCATCTTTATGATGCGCCGTTAAACAGTAATCGATGTCGTATTCGTTTAACATGTCATAAAAGAACGCATATCGTAAGTCTCGCCCTTTTCGCTGTGAAAACTTGTCTAAATTTAATGTCGTCGATAAAAATACATATCCGTCACTATCCGCCATTTTTCGTAACGCTTGTTCTTCACCGATAGAGGCCTCTCGACTCCCGTGGTTAACGTGTAATATATATAACTCTCGATATGTATCTCTATAACGCGTTGTCAATAAATGATATAAAACCGTCGAGTCTATACCACCCGATAACGCTATGGCGATATTGTCTGACGGCGTCCAAGTGACGTTTAATTTGACCATTCACTTCACCCTATAAGGATAAAAAAGGCTAGAAAATTCCAGCCTTTTTACTTCTATTTATTAACGTCCGCCGCGACGTGCGTCCGCTTGTCTTTTAATTGAACTCATACGCTCTTCACTATCTTTTAAGAAGTTTGAGAGTTTCTTTTCAAAGTCTTCTGGAGACTGTGCTCTACGTTGCTTTTTTGGTTTCTCTGCTTGTTTAATAGATAAAGAAATCTTTCCATCATCACCAACAGATAATACTTTTACTTCGACTTCATCGTTTACTTTAAGGTGATCATTAATATCCTCAACGAATTTGTTTGCAACCTCACTAATGTGTACGAGACCACTCTTTCCATTCGGTAATTCAACAAATGCTCCGAACGGTTTAACTCCTGTGACTTTTCCGACGAGTTTTTCGCCAACTTCAACTGACATGAACTTAAATTTCCTCCTGAATAGTGTAGTAATGTTTATTTATCATAACATTAAATGCGACAATAATCACTTTTATTACTCTTTTGACTCTGAATCTTCGTTTTCATTTGTTTGTGTTTCTGTTTGAGTCGATTCTTTTTTAGATTCTGGTAACGAGAAAATCAGTTCTCCGCTACCAGACATAAAGAAATCTCCACGGGCAATACGACGAATATAATTTTCATCATTTAGTTGAATAATCTCTTGTTCAAGTTCTGCACGCTTCTCTTGTTTTTCTTCTAACACGAGTTCTGTTTCACGTACTTCGTCTTTTAACGCGCGATTCTCTACTTTTTGTTTGATGCCGCCAGATATGAATGCAAATATAAAGACAAACGCGAGCATCGACACAATAATCATACGACGGCGTCTCACTTTACGCTCACCTTTAAGCGACTCTTTTTTAGAGTCTAAATCGATTGTATATTTATTGAGCATTTTAATAATTTTGTTCGTCATTTGCATTCACATCCTTTTATACAAGTTTACACGATTTTTTATACAGTTACCATCCAGATTCGTCTTTATCGTCTTCTATTTTTTCATCGTGTAGCATTTTTGCCATTAATTCGGCTTCTTCTTTTTTAGCATGCTCTTTTAAATCGAGGATTTCGTACGTGACGATACGGTTTCCAAAACGAATTTTAAGTTCGTCACCGACGCTAACAGTCGTGCCTGCTTTTGCGACTTTACCGTTTACTTCGATACGTCCGTCGTCACTCATCGTCTTCGCAAGTGGACGACGTTTAATAATACGTGACACTTTTAAAAACTTATCGAGTCTCATGTTGTTCCTCCAATATTTCGCCTAACGATTTCCCTGAGTGAATCGTTTCCTTCATCCATTCAAGTACTGTCGTTGCGTATTCTTTTTCGTATTTTATACGTTCTGTTTTACCTTCTTTTTTCTTTTGAGCGTTCCATACTTCTGTTAACTCACTTTGATTGTTTACTTCAACGTCTCCAAAAACGTGCGGATGTCTATGAACGATTTTACGGTTTAGACTTTCTAATATATCGTGGAAATTAAAATAACCGTCTCGTTCAGCAATCGCTGCGTGTAAACCGACTTGAAGTAAAATATCTCCCAGTTCTTCGACGAGAAGATTATCGTCTTCTTTTTCAATAGCTTCAATCACTTCATACGACTCTTCGAGTAAAAATCGTTCGAGTGATTGATGTGTTTGAACTTTATCCCACGGACATCCATTTTCACCAACGAGCACTTGGTAAATTTCACGCATGTGGTAAATCGAACGGTTATCTAACGTTTCACTGTCCATTTTTTCGATAAACATCGTCATTAAATTCGAATTCGGTACGTCATAATCGATTTCTTCGAGTGGTTTTGTAATTAGTTTTTCTTCACGGCTGCCAGCTGCGACAATTAAAGTGACTGGCGTCTCTGGTTCGTAATAGTCGAGAAGCGTCAGTTTCACATCTGATACTGAAAACTGATCGTACACTTGTGTAATTAGTGTATGTTGACGGTGATTTAAATCGCGTTCAGTTAATGTCGAACCATCTAAAATTTGAAACCCTTCGTTTACACGAATATTTACCGCTTCAATACACACGTCGATAAAACTCTGTCCACCAATAACATCTACTTCCACACCAGCATCGTTATTTAGCAGTAATTCTGTCGTCGTTTCGTATAACAACGGTGACCCAGGGACTGCATAAATGATGTCTCTATCTTTTCCTTTTGATAGTAATGTGTCTACGATTTTTTCGTACGTCTCTTCGAACGTTTCACTTTCAACGTAATAATTGTCAAATGATTTATACGAAATATTTTCAGTATGCAGCAATTCGACAGCAGGATGATCGTTTGTACGTAAGTATACAAAGTCGCTTGTTTTTAATCTGTTATAAACACCAACTGTCATATGATCGACGTCACTACTTCCAAGACCGACAATCGTTATCATACCGCTTCCTCCTTTTTACTATTCAGCGAGCGTTTTAAAATATCGATAAATAGCTTAATGTCTTTCGATTTCACTTGAAACTGAATTTCGTTATTTTGTACTCGAATACGAAGTTCTCTTTTATAATCATTCGTGTCGATAAACAACCGTTCGCCGTCAATTTTTGCTGTTGCGTCTTTCGTTAAGTTTAAATAGAAGTATTGTTTATCTTCATATACTCTATACCCACCGAGTATTAGTGCATAAATCTTCACACGTACGAGGTCGATTAAATTCTCGACTTCTACTGGGTATTCTCCAAATCGGTCGATCATTTCATCTTCAATATCTCGTAACGCTTCAATACTACCCACTGCTCTTAAACGTTTATATAGGTCAATTTTCGATTGCTCATGTGAAATATAAGATGCTGGTAAATATGCATCGAGTTCGATTTCGACTGGTATGTTTACAGGTTCCTTTTCCTCAACAGATAAACCACGCTTTTCTAGCACAGCAGTCTCTAACATATCTGAATATAACTCGTATCCAACTGAATCGATGAATCCAGATTGGTGTTTACCGAGTAAGTTCCCGGCACCACGTATATTTAAGTCGCGCATCGCAATTTTAAACCCGCTTCCGAGTTCAGTGTATTCTTTAATTGCCGCAAGTCGTTTTTCAGCAACTTCTGTTAACACTTTGTTTGGTTGATAGAACAGATACGCGTAACTAATTCGGTTACTACGACCAACGCGACCTCTAATTTGATACAGTTGCGACAATCCGAAGCGATCTGAGTCTTCAATAATAAGAGTATTTGCGTTCGGCACGTCGACACCTGTTTCGATAATCGTCGTCGTCACGAGTATGTCGTACTCGTTATTGACGAACGCTTGCATCGTCTCTTCGATTTCTAACTCAGTCATTCTCGCGTGCATCACTCCAACACTCGCATCAGGCACGAGCGTTTCAATGTGAATTGCTTTTTCGTAAATCGTATCCGTACGATTATGAAGATAAAACACTTGTCCGCCTCTTGCGAGTTCACGGTTAATTGCTTCTTTGACGAAGTTCCCGTTATATTCTAAGACGTACGTTTGAACTGGGAAACGGTTTTGTGGAGGCGTCTCGATCACTGATAAGTCTCTAACACCCATTAAACTCATGTGTAGCGTTCTTGGAATCGGTGTAGCCGTTAAAGTTAATACGTCGACGTTTGTTTTTAGCTGCTTAATGCGCTCCTTATGTTTTACACCAAAGCGCTGCTCTTCGTCGACAATGAGAAGTCCAAGGTCTTTAAACTCTACCGTTTTACCGAGAATCGTATGTGTACCGATAACGATATCGACCGTTCCTTCTTTTAGACCTTTTTTAACTTCACGCATTTCTTTAGGCGTTCTAAAACGCGACATCATCTCCACGTTGACTGGGAAATCTTCAATACGTTCAATGAACGTTTCATAGTGCTGTGCGGCTAAAATCGTCGTCGGTACGAGCACCGCGACTTGTTTGCCGTCTTGAACTGCTTTAAATGCTGCACGAATTGCGACCTCTGTTTTACCATAACCAACGTCACCACATAGCAGTCGGTCCATTGGCTGCACTCTTTCCATATCTTGTTTAATTTCGTGAATAGATGCAAGTTGGTCTGGCGTCTCTTCATAAGGGAAACGTTCTTCAAATGACTGAACCATGTCATTATCTGGACTAAATTTAAACCCTTCAGTCGCTGCACGTTCTTGGTACAACTTAAGTAATTCGTCAGCAAGTTCATTTACGCTACTTTCAACTTTCGCTTTTGTTTTCTTCCACTCTGTACCTCCGAGCTTATGCATTTTTGGTGCACCGTCGTCACTAGAGACGTATTTTTGTACGAGGTCCATTTGATCGACAGGGATAAATAACTGGTCCGTCCCTTTATATTGAAGTTTCATATAGTCATTGTGTAGACCGCCAACTTCTAACGTTTCTATACCGAGATAACGCCCAACACCGTGATGTACGTGTACGATATAATCTCCGACGTTTAATTCTTGATAAGATTTAATTTTTTCAGCATTAGATAGCTTTTTCGTACGACGCGTCTTTTTTGACGTACGGTTATAGAGCTCTTTACTCGTTAAAACTGCAGCATGCATAAATGGCAGTATAAAACCTGCATCGAATTCTCCAATGGATAGTACAACACCATTTTCTACATCTTCAGGAAGTTCTTTTATGAAACTATCGATATTTAAATCTTCGAGTAACTGGCGCGTCTTTTTTAGTTCTTCTTCGTCACGTAAAACGATGTTTACTAAAAAGCCATCACGTACCATCTGATTAATGTTGGATGCGAGTATATCGTATTGTCCGTAATAAATTTCAGTCGGTTTCACAGAGATTTTAACGATGTCTTGTACGTTCACAGGTAGCGCACTTAAAAATAGTGTAAAATAAATCGCATCTCTTTTATACAGACGCTCGAGTTGATGCTCTAAATAATTTCCACCTTCACTGAGCATCTTACCTGCTTCTTGAAGGCTTTCGTAATAATTATGCATCGCACGGACTTCACGTTCAAAACTTGCTTCTATCGTTTTGACTTCATCGATTAATATAATCGCATCTTCACTAATATAGTCTAAAATCGATACTTCATCGTCATAAAGTAAATGACTAAATTGGCTTAAATGACTCATCGTATAGTCTTTATTAGTCAACTTCTCGAAGTACGTATCGAGTGATTCATGTGCACCTTTGTCGATTGTTTCTTTCGTTTTATCGTACAGCTTTGTAATATGCTCAATCAGCGCGTCGCGTTCATCTTCTTCTAACACATATTCTGAAAATGGTTCGAGCGTGACAGATTCTAGATTATGTGTAGAACGCTTTGTTTCTTCGTCAATGGCGCGTATTGAGTCGACCTCTGTGTCGAATAATTCGATACGTACGAGCCCACTCGACATATACACGTCAAAAATATCTCCACGTACTGCGAATTCACCGAAGTTTTGGACCTCTTCACGTCTCACGTATCCAACGTCAGATAAGTAACGAATAAACGCACCATAATCGATATCACTACCGAGCTCTAATTTCTTTTTGTATGTCGATAGTTTTTCAGGCACCATTAACGGCTTCATAAGTCCTTCTGTCGGCACGATAAATAACCCTTTCTCTCTTTCAAGAAGGGCATATAACGTTCGCATGCGCTCTTTTTTAAATTCTGGGCTTTGGTCTGCCATCGTTTCAATCATAATGTCGCCAACAGGAAATGTATACACGTCTTCTGTATACGCCATTAGTTGGCTTTGTAGTTTCTCCATTTTATGATTGTTTTCAACAAATAACACGACGGGTGAATCGTTCGCTTCGACGACCTCGTGAAATAACGGCCCTTTAAACTCATCTGTAATACCCGTAACGAGTAGTGATTGATCGGGCGTATAGTCTAAAACCTCTCTCACGCGAGAGTCTTGTCTGATTCTCTCTTTAACTCTGTTATGCATTGATATCACCGTTATAACGGTTCATAACATCTATAAAGTCGTGATTGATTGCCATTTCACACGCATCTGTCGTGACGTCTAACACTTTTTCGAGTGTGACCATGTCTTCTTTTGTGAATTTTGATAACACCCAGTTCACGATTGGCATTGGACCATCTGGACGACCAATTCCAATACGAATACGCTTATATTTTTCAGTTTTGAAGTGTTGGTTTAACGAACGAATCCCGTTATGCCCGCCCGCACTACCTTTTTGACGCAGTCTCAGCTTCCCGAGTCCAAGATCCATATCGTCATATAATATATAAACGTCGTCGAGTTCAATATTGAAATAATCGATTAACGGGCGAACGCCTTCCCCAGATAAGTTCATAAATGTTTGAGGTTTAACGAGCATTACCTTTTCGCCGTTCACTAAACCTGTACCAAATTCACATTTAAACTTATTTTCATCTAAATCGATATTTAAACTATCACTTAATTTATCAATCGCCATAAATCCAACGTTATGACGTGTATTGTCATATTTAGGTCCTGGGTTCCCAAGTCCAACAAAGCACTTCATAATCTTTCCTCCATATTAAAAAAGGCGATGGTTCCCCACCGCCCTAGCAATAATTATATTACTCTTCGTCTTCAGATGATTCTTCTGCAGGTGCTTCTTCAGCAGCTTCTTCTGAATCTTCTGCGTCTTCTTCAACTTCTTCTTGTGGTACAGATACCATTGCAAGAGTAGTGTCATCTTCGTTTTCAATCGTGAATGAGAACTTATCACGGATATCTCCGACAGTAATTGAATCACCAATTTCAAGTGCTTCAACATTTACTTCAAGCTCTTCAGGGATGTCCGCTGGACGAGCTGTAACTTCAACAACGAAGTTTGGTTGTTCAACAACTCCGCCTTCTTTTTCACCAGCAGCTTCACCAACAGTAACAACACTTACTTCTACTGTTCTTTCTTCATCCATGTTGATTGCGATGAAGTCGATGTGGTCCACTCTATTTTTTAATGATTCGAATTGATATTCGTTCACCATTGCTTGAACTGTTTTACCGTCAAGTTCAAGATCGATTACACCGTTACGTCCGATTTTACGAATTAATTTAATAAATTCTACTTCGTCGACAGTAACTGATGTGTTTTCTACATTATAACCGTAAAGTACCGCAGGTACTTTGCCAGCTGCACGTAATTCATTGAGTTCACCTTTTGTTAAACTCTCTCTTGAATTCGCAACTAGTTTTGCCATTATATTTTCCACCTTTCATAAACTAGCAGTCATTTTACCACTTTAACAAATAGCCATACGTAATAATACCATATAATAGGATATATTGTAAAAGTATTTTAACAATATTTAACTTTAGTCAAATAAGCGACTGACTGAACGCTCTTCGTGAATACGAGTAATTGCTTCAGCAAGTAACTCTCCAACTGAAAGTTGCTTAATTTTATCGATTTGTTTTTCTTCAGGTAATTTAATTGAGTTTGTTACGATTACCTCTTTAATTTGTGACTCTTGTAAGTTTTCGATTGCTTTACCAGATAATACTGGGTGTGAACAACATACGTACACTTCAGTCGCACCCTCTTCGATTAACTTATCTGCTGCAAGTTTAATCGTACCACCTGTGTCGATAATGTCATCGATAACGATTGCTGTTTTACCTTTAATGTCACCGACGATACTCATTACTTCTGCAACGTTCGCACGTGGACGACGTTTATCGATGATCGCAATTGGTGAACCGAGTCTTTCAGCCATACGGCGTGCACGTGTCACCCCACCGTGGTCCGGTGATACGATAACCACTTCTTCTTCATAGTTTAAGTCGTGTTTTTCATCTTCAAAGTATTTCGTGATTAATGGAACACTCGTTAAGTGGTCGATTGGAATATCGAAGAACCCTTGAATTTGTGCAGCGTGTAAGTCGATAGACACAACGCGGTCTGCACCTGCTGTTTCAAGTAAGTTCGCAACGAGTTTCGCTGTAATTGGTTCACGTGGACGAGATTTTCTATCTTGACGCGCGTAACCATAGTACGGAATAACTAAGTTGATGCGGCGTGCTGATGCACGTCTTAACGCATCTATCATAATTAATAACTCCATTAAGTGTGCGTTTACTGGCTCTGACGTTGGTTGTACGACAAAGATATCTTTACCACGTACACTTTCTAACACGTCTACTTGCACTTCTTGGTCTGAGAAGCGATTCACTTTACACTTCCCTAACTCTACACCTAGATGGTCTGCGATTTCTTGAGCAAGTGGTTCGTTTGCAGATAAAGTAAATACTTTCATGTCATCTTTAATGTTTTGCTGATTTCCCATAATATCCTCCAGCGGTTATTTTTTATAATAATTTTCTTTAGTCGTTTGACGTTCACGTGCGATTGCTAAACTATCTGATGGTACATCGTCTACTACAGTACTTCCCGCAGCGATAACCGAGCGGTCTCCAATCATAATTGGTGCCATCATATTCGAGTTACACCCGACAAATGCATCGTCTCCAATGATCGTTTTGTGCTTATTTACACCATCGTAATTCACTGTAATTGTTCCACAACCAATGTTCGTTCGTTTTCCGACCTCTGCATCTCCAATATAACTTAAATGCGACACTTTTGCACCATCATCAAGGAAAGATTTTTTAGTTTCTACAAAGTTTCCAATTTTTACAGACTTTCCGATTTTTGTTCCTGGTCGAACTTGTGCAAATGGTCCAACTGACGTACCGTCACCAATTTCGGAATCCGTAATGACAGAGTGTCTAATTACAACGTCGTTACCGATTCTTGCGTTCGTGATTTCACTATCGCCTCGAATGACACAATTTTCACCGATGACCGTTTCACCTTCGATAACTGCTCCAGGATAAATGACAGTATCTCTACCGATTTCTACCGTACTATCGATGTACGTATTTTCAGGATTAATAATCGTAACTCCATGATCCATTAATCGGTCTAATATAACGGTTTGATATAAATAACGGGCATTTGCGAGCTCTTTTCTCGTTTCTACTGTAAATATGCCAAAGTCTGCTTCAACAGCTCCGATTGATTTCGCCATGTTTTCAATCGTATCTAATTTTAAAGTGTTTAACTCGTCTTTTTCGACGAGTAACAACTGTCCATCGACGACGTAAATATTATCGATATCTTCTTCGTATAAGCTTTTATACATTTCGTCAAAAATGAGTGGCGAACGGCTATCTACAAATACTGTGTCCTTGTCCTCTAGCTGACTTGTATCTGTCAGAACTTTGTATGAGTCGAACGACTCATCTAATCCTTCTTTTGACGTTAAATAAATATCATTTACACCAGAAAGTTTTAACTGGTTAATGATATGCTGTAATAGTGTTGTCCCACATAACGTATGTAATGCGGTATGTGTGTTTGATTTCATCTGAGATGTATCGACATCTGTTAAAATCACTGCTTGCTTATGCATAATACAATATGCCTCCAAATCGTTTCTTCTACAACTATTTTACAGTATTTCCTAGGAAATTTAAAAAGATAAAAAGCTAGGACAGCGTATATGCCCTAGCTTTCCATACGATTATTCTTCGTCTGATTCAACCGCTTCAGTTTCTTCTTCATCTTCCGTTGACTCTTCAGGTACGTCTTCAGTTTCATCGTAGACGCGCATCACTTCTTCTTGTACGTGCTGTCTCATTTCTGAGTTGATTGGGTGAGCGATATCTCTGAACTCTCCATCTGCTGTACGTTTACTTGGCATTGCAACAAATAATCCATTGTTACCTTCAATAACTCTTAAATCATGCACAACAAACGCGTCATCAAACGTAATTGACGCTAATGCTTTCATTCTCGTATCTTGATTATTCACTTTACGTAATCTTACATCAGTAATTTTCATATTGTGTGAATCCTCCTGTAGTCAATAATACGGACATGTGTTTATATTATTTAAAAGAAGCCACAAGTTCGATTTCTACTTTTACATCTTTTGGTAAACGGCTCACTTCAACACATGATCTCGCTGGTAGTTTACCCGTAAAGTATTGTCCGTAAACTTCGTTTACGACATCGAAGTCATTCATATCTGAAATAAAGATTAAAGTTTTCACGACGTTCTCATATCCAAGTCCAACTTCTTTAAGTATCGCGCCGAGATTTTCTAATACTTGTGTCGTTTGTTCTCTCACGTCATCAGACACAATTTCACCGTTTAAATTTAATGGAATTTGACCAGAAGTGAAAAGTAAATCTCCAGCTTTCATTGCGTGACAATAAGGCCCGATTGCTTTTGGTACGTTTTTCGTATTAATCATTTTAGTATTCATAAATAAACACATTCCTTCCTATAGTTTATTATTATCTTTTTCTAAAATATTCTAAACAATTTCCTTCTTCGACGACAAATGTTTCATTATATTCATCGATTTTTGATACTTTAACAATTGACGTATAGTCTTTATATCTACGGTTTCCAGGTGTATCTTTTGACTCGACGAGTACACTGACACCGACGACTGTCGCTTTAAATTCTTCCATCAACGTAATGACACCATTAATCGAACCGCCTGCACGTAAAAAGTCATCGATAACGAGTACACGGCTACCTTCTTCTAGCGTACGCTTTGCTAAAATCATCGTTTCTATTTTACGCGTTGACCCTGAAACGTAATTGACAGATACCGTCGATCCTTCCGTAATTTTATTGTCTTTACGAATGACTGCGACGGGCACATTTAATTTACTCGCAACTGCATGCGCCATCGGAATCCCTTTTGTTGCGATTGTAACAATCGCATCGATTTTTTTATCGTCATACATCGTAGCAATAAGGTCTCCGAATTGCGCCATGAGAGATGAATTGCCAACAATATCAGATAAGTATAAATATCCACCCGGTAAGATACGTTTTGTTTCAGAAATCTCTTGTTTAAATTGGTCGACGATTTTCGTGGCTTTCTCATAACTAATATGTGGGATAAAAGTCACCCCACCTTGTGCGCCGTGCGTCGTCTCGATTCTACCGATAGATTCCTCTTCGAACACTGCTTTTATAATTCGAAGGTCTTCACTGATCGATGATTTTGCTTGTGAAAATTTGTTAACAAATACAGATAACGGGATACGTTCGTTTGGTCGTCTCGATAAATACTCCGTGATAAAAACGATGCGCTCACTCCGTTTAAACTTCATTTGCTTCTCCTCACTTATGTTGAATTAGCCGATAAGTCGTACTTTATATACTTCGTCACAAATACCTTTAATTGCGTTATATAACTGTGTCGCTTGATGTTCTTTTTTACAAATACCATAAACCGTTGGTCCGCTTCCGCTCATGAGTACCCCGTCTGCTTTACTTCTTCTGAAGCACTCGAGTAAATTATCGACTTTTTTATAACGCGTTCGAGTAATTGGTTCAAGGTCATTAGACAACGCGTCAATCACGTCATAATAACTTCCGTTATTTAACGCTTCGACCATGCGTTTTGTCCCTCGGTTTGATTTTTCGCCTTTTAACGCGCCATATATACGTTTTGTTGACACGCTAATATTCGGTTTGGCAAGCACAATCCACGCATGTCCTGCGCGTTTTAATGGTGTCGTAATTTCTCCACGCCCTGTTGCGAGTCTCGTGCCTCCATATACACAAAACGGAATGTCTGACCCGATTTCTGCACTGCGTCTAGCAAGTTCGTCAATATCGATATTTAAATCGTATAGTGTATTTATTCCTCTAAAAGTTGCAGCGGCATCTGCGCTACCTCCACCAAGTCCCGCAGCTACTGGAATCGATTTGTCGATATGAATATCCACGCCTTTAGCACCGTACTCTTGCATAATAAGTGCAGCTTGGTAGACGAGATTTTTCTTATCGAGTGGTAAAAACCCGTGATTTGAGGACAGCACGATACGGTTATCTTCGCGTTTTTTGAACGTTAAATAGTCGTTTAAATCAATTGTCGTCATCACCATTTCAACTTCATGATAGCCGTCATCTCTTTTATGAAGTACATCAAGCGTTAAATTAATCTTTGCTGGTGCTGTTTCAATATGCATATCATCCGCCCTCTACCTATTAGTAAATTACTTATTATGATACTAATTTTTTCATATTATCTAAAGAGAAAACTATCCTCTCATCATAAAAAAAAAACGGATTAGAGAGTTCTAATCCGTATATATATAATATTTTAGTTATGGCACACTAAAAGATATTATCTGTTCATACCGTCAGAAAGTACTTTTAAGTTATATCTTAAATATTCGATATACGTACTTGCTTCACTGTCTCGGTTACCAATTTCGTCACTGTACAGTGGCTTTTCGTAAATTGGTACTCCTGACTCTTTAGACACAGCTTCCATCGGACGTCTATCGACGTTTGATTCTACAAATAAGACCGACGGATTATGTTGTTTTACAAACTCTGTCGCGTCTTTAATTTGTTGTGGTGACCCGTTATCTTCTGTGTCAATTGCCCAAATATAACCTTCTTGAATATCATATTGTTCTGTTAAATATTGAAATGCAAACTCACTTGCGACTAAAATGCGTTTTTCATCTGGAATATTTTCAAACGTTTCGCGATATTCCGCTTCAATGTCTTTTAACTCAGAGATATATTCTTCTGCACGCTTTTTGTAGTAGTCGCTATTATCTGCATCAATTTCAATTAATGCTTGTTCGACCGCTTCAGCCATTTTAATGCCGACATTTGGATCGATAAACGAGTGTGGGTTGATTTCTTCATCTTTTGTGCCTGATGCGAGATACATTGGTTCGACTTCTTCAGTCGCACGGAACACTTTATTTTCGTCATAATTAATTGACGAAATGAGCTTATCTAGCCATCCACCGTTTTCTCCTTCTAAGTTTAAGCCGTTATAGAATAATGCATCACTTTTTGTTAAAAACTGAATGTCTTCTGGCTTTGGATCGTATTCATGTGGGTCTGTTCCTAGTGGCACTAAGTTATGAACTTCCACATGATCTCCACCAATCGCTTCAACGATATCCGTCATAATAGAAAACGTCGATGTGATTTTTAGTTTGTCATTTTGCTCTTCATCTGCACTGTCAGATGAACAACCCGTTAAAATAAGTAGCGCAATTAAAACGCCAGAAATCCTTTTAATTAAATCCATTTCCATAGAACTCCCTTCTTAGGTGCAAAAATAAATGCAATTAAAAAAAATGCTGTAGCTACAAGTACAATCGTCGGACCACTCGATAGATTTAGCTTAAAGCTAAACATCAGTCCGATGATGGCAGAAATTCCGCCGAGACTTGCTGCAATTACGATCATTAGAGACATACGTTTTGTGAGTAGATATGCTGTCGCCGCTGGCGTAATGAGTAAACTCACGACTAAAATAACTCCTACTGTCTGTAACGATACAACAGTTACAAGTGTGAGTAGTACCATTAATCCGTAGTGAATAGTTTTCACTGGCATCCCGCTTGCTACTGCCATCGTCGGGTCAAACGTCGTAATTAAAAATTCTTTATAGAATAGGATAACAACGAGGATAACGACAGCTGCAACAATCATCGTTAACGTACGATCTATGTCGCGTACCGTTAGAACGTTACCAAATAGTATTTCGGTTAAATCCATCGCTGTATTTGCTTTTGCAATTAACAACACACCTATCGCAAAGAACGTCGAGAACACGATCCCGATGGCCGAATCATTTTTAATATTACTGTTCTGATTAATAAACCCGATACCAATCGCTGCTACTAATCCAACGATTACCGCACCAACGAAAAAGTTAATACCAAGCATAAATGAAATCGCAACTCCTGGTAATACTGCGTGTGAAATCGCGTCACCCATTAAAGCGAGCCCGCGCATGACGATAAAACTCCCTATTACTCCACACACAATCCCTACAACCGCACCAGTTAAGAGCGCTTTTTGAAAAAATTCGTATGCGAGGATATCGTGAAAAATATTCATAACCATCATGCTTCACCTGCTTTCACGATAATATTGTCACCATATGCTTCTTTTAAATTCTTCTCAGTGAATACTTTTTCTACTGAACCGTAATCTTTAACACCGAAGTGGACTAAAATAAGTTCATCAAAATAATCGTGCACTTTACTTAAATCATGGTGCACAATTAATATCGTAATTCCTTCTTCAGCCATTTCTTTTAAGACTTTGATGATCACTTTTTCACTCTGTACATCAATCCCAACGAACGGCTCATCTAAAAAGACGAGATCGCTATGCTGTGCAAGTGTACGTGCAATTAAGACTCGTTGGAACTGTCCGCCAGACAGTTCACCAATTTGTCGGTCTTTAAAATCTTCCATACCAACTTTTTTCAAACTTTCTAACGTGCGCTCTTTTTCTTTTTTACCAGGTCTTTTAAGTACGCCTAGGTTCGGATACGTTCCCATAAGCACGCAGTCAAAAACCGTCACTGGAAACGTCATATCAATATCGACACGCTGCGGCACGTACGATATACGTTTCGCGTGATTTTTCATCGATTCGCCATTAAAAGTCACCGTACCAGTGTTCGGCACAAGATTTAACATCCCTTTAATAAGCGAAGACTTACCCGCCCCATTCGAGCCGATAATCCCATATATATTACCTGTCTCCAGTTCAAATGACGCATCTTTAATCGCATGAATATGCTTGTCGTATACGACATTTAAATTCTCTACCTTTAACATGTAAACCTCCTTATAATAACCTATTTTTAGGATACCTTATGTTTATTTTTTAGTCAAGCCTAAACTTTGGTGGAGAGGTGTGTGGTTTGGGTATTTATTTGTACTTATTCGACTCTTTTTGAAGATAAAGCACTGGCTGGGGGCGTTTTTCATCACTCTTATTTACAAATTTGTGCCTTG
>NZ_KV793644.1:327-8244 GCF_001808485.1 Nosocomiicoccus sp. HMSC09A07 | reverse complement strand
TATCCGCAAAGCGGGATGTGTGGTGGATGTTTGCACTCGTCCGATACTAAAAACGCCATTCAGACCGTTATTCTGCATATACAACGTATATAAACGTGATAAGTTCATTCCAACCAACCAATCGGCAATCTGTCTAGTCTGTGCTTCTTTATAAGTAGAATAAAATTGTTTACCGTCTTTTAAGTTCTTCAAACCTTTTCTAATTTCATCAGTTTCAAGTGAGTTTAACCATAATCTTTTAATATCTTTTTTACCATTTCCCGAAAGACTAATTATTGATCGTGCAATATTTTCTCCTTCTCTATCACTATCTGTACCTATAATAATAGTATCAGCATTATCTAAATGCTTTTTAACAATGTTAAATTGTTTTGCAGCACCTTTTGAGACCTCAAATTTATATTGATCAGGAAACATTGGTAATTGCTCTAAACTCCATTTTTTCCAATCTTTATTATACTTTTCAGGTTCTGCTAAACTAACTAAATGACCATAACCATATGTAATTATCGCACTTGGTAATTCATCATCTGACACTTCAAAATAACCATTTTTCTTTTTTGATTGTTTAAAAGCTTCTGCATAACTTTGAGCCTGACTTGGTTTTTCAGCTAAAATAACTGTATTCATACTCTAACTCCTTTTCTAAAAAGAAAAAGTCATTGATCTACTATGTTTCTAATAATCTTTTCTATAAATACCCGCTCTTTGTCTATATCTTCTAAAAGTACGTTCATTGATACCAGTTTTTTCTTCAACTTCTCGATCACTTAACCCTTGCTTAAATAATTCAAAAGCATGTTTTAATCTAGGATTGTCTTTTGAATATTTGAAAGGTTTACCTTTATACTTCCCTTGTTTTTTAGCTATTTCAATCCCTTGTCTTTGTCTTTCTAAAATAGCTTCACGTTCTTTTTCTGCTTGATATTTATATAGCTCAATAATTAAATTCTGCAATAATTGTCTTAAATTATCATCTTCAACTCCTCTTAAAGAAGGTAAATCTAATATTTCAATTGTCGCACCTTTTATTCTTATTTCATCAAGTGTCCTTGTTAACTCCTTATTATTTCTTCCTAATCTATCAAGTTCAGAAACAACCACTATATCGCCTTCTCTTATGAAACTAAGCATTTCTTTTAAAGCTGGTCTATTTCTATCTTTCCCACTTAAATCATCTGTATATATTTTGTAGCAACCTGCTTTATTTAAACTTTCAATCTGCCGAGCAAAGTTTTGATCTTTATCACTTATTCTTGCATAACCGATTTTATGTTTTTCTTTATTCAATAAAACCACCTTATATATATGACCTATTTATATGTCCTAACATATTTATTGTAACTAAAATGCTTAACAAATGCACATATACCAACATTTATAAGTGTAAATTTTGGTTTTATTTCGCACTAACTTCAAGCGCTATGTTGCACTAATAGAACAAAAAAGACTATTTCGCTAAATGAAATAGTCCTTTTTGTTACTTATTTTACTCCAATAACTAAACTATCTCGTGCAGCTTCCACTACTTCTGTCGTGATAGTTTCAAGGTTATTGATTTCTAATATTCTTTCGATTTGGGTGAAAAGTCTTTGGATAAGTCGAAAGTTTCCACTGGTAATTTTAATAATACTAGTGACAGCTTCATAATTAGCAAAATCTTCCAGTTGGACAGATAATCCTAACTCTTCCCATTTGTATTCCAGAATATGGTGGATCTCGTCTTTACTCAATCTGTCAAATTCATGGGCAAAACCTATTCTCGAGTAGAGTTGAGGATAACGAGCCAATCGCTTTTCTATACCCGGCATTCCAATAAAGATCATAGCCACATCTTTTTGGTCATAAATATCTCTTAATTGTTCTAAATGCTGTACTTTTAATCGATCTATTTCATCAATAATAATGAGATCAATTTCTTCATACACATTCGTTGAGTATTTTTCTTCTGCTCCTAACTGAAGAACTCTATACATACTTTTAACCATACCCATTTTACCACCGATCATATCGATTTCATTCGTCATTTTAGTCGCCCGTATATAGAGTTAATGGAGGAAGTTCTTGGTTTATGAGAACACCTCTTTCCTACGATTAAATAAAATTAATCGTCAATTTTTATTTATCTAAGTAACGATAAAGCGTTGACTTGCTGATTCCTGTCATCTCAACAATTTCTTTCACACTATATTCTTCATTTTTGTACAATTTTATTGCTCGTTCGATATCTCGTTGGTTCACAGGAGGGCGCCCGCCTTTTCGCCCTCTAGCTCGAGCACTTTTTAAACCTTCTTTTGTACGTTCAACAATCAAATCTCGCTCAAATTGGCTAAATGCTTGAAATACAGTCATCATAAGCCGACCATGTGGAGTGGCAGTATCAAAATTCTCTTTTAAGCTGATCAACTTTATATTATGTTCTTCAAAGTAATTTACAAGTTCAATTAAATCTTTTGTACTGCGACCCAAACGAGAGAAGCTTTCCACGACAACTGTATCACCTGGACGCAATTTATCTTTCAGTCGATTTAATTGCGGACGGTTAGCTTTGGTTCCCGTCATCTTTTCGGTCAGTATTTCGTTGCAGTTATGTTCATTGAGCAAATCCAACTGACGAGACAATTCTTGTGATCGTGTACTTACCCTTGCATACCCACTCATAATCCTCTTCCTTCTCTATTTTGATTTTCTCAATTGTATCATAAAGGGTGGGTAAAGATACGTAGATAAAGAGCAAAGTTTTGGCACTAAAAAACCCTTCTTCTAGTCTATAAAAGTTGTTATTTAAAATCGTCCCATAATCGATTGTTTTTGAGACAAAGTAATTTATAAAAAATATGCCTCTAACGTTTTTAGAACGTTAAAGGCATATTAACTTCAGACAGTTATTACTATACCCTAGCTTTATGGGTTTTGATAGAATTAATTAGATTTTAATAAACGAAGTCCATTCAGAATAACGACCAACGTACTTCCTTCATGAATAATGACACTGATCGCTATATCTGTTAGACCTAATAAACTCACTACTACTAAAAAGGCTACGACTGCCATTGAAAAAAGAATGTTTTGCCAAATGACACGATTCATTTTAGAAGAAATTTCATGAGCTTTAACCAATTTAGATAAGTCATTCTGCATTAGAACTAAATCAGACACTTCTACTGCTACATCGGTTCCGTCTCCCATGGCAATCCCTACATTTGCATTCACAAGGGCTGGGGCATCATTTACACCATCACCCACCATTGCTGTTAAGCCGTATTTCTCTTTTTGCTCGTCTATAATTCGAGATTTATCTTCTGGCATGACATTCGCGATTACTTCATCTATTTCTAATTGTTCCGCAACTGCTTTTCCTGTCATTTCTGAGTCGCCAGTGATTAAAGTGGTGTGTATGCCTTGTTCTTTAAAGTATTTAATGGTGTCTTTTGCATGTTCACTTGGAACGTCCATGAGAGCTATAAGTCCAATGACATTCTCATCTTCTGCTACATATACGACTGTTTTACCTTCTGATGCCCATTCATTATTTAAACGAATATATTCATCTGCAACCTCGTTAAACGAAGTTGGTTTTCCGATCCGATAATTTTTGCCGTTGTAATCTCCTGTCAACCCTTTGCCAATCTGATTTTCTACTTCAATAGTCAGTTGATTTTTTTGTTCAAACTTTCTTAGAATGGCATCTGCTAAGGGGTGATTGGATTCTTTTTCAAGAGCTACTACGATATCAATCATATTTTCTACGTTCACGGAATCAGCAAAATGATAATTGGTTACTTCTGGTTTTCCTTTGGTCAAAGTTCCGGTCTTATCAAACGCAATTGCTTGAGTATCAGCTAATTGAGACAGATAAGAACTACCTTTTGAAAGGACTCCCTTTTTGGCCAGATTAGAGGTCGTTGATAAGGTTACCGATACGGTAGCTGCTGCTAAAGCACATGGTGAAGCTGCAACTAAAAGAACTAATCCTCTATAAATACTTTGTGCCCATGTCCAATCAAATAGAGCAGGAGCTAATAACACGAACAGGGGAATAGCAATTAAAACAACTGTAACGTATTTCGGTTCAAATTTTTGGATAATACTTGCAGCTTTTGTTTGATTATCTTGGTTCTGGTTCACTAATTGTAAAATTTTTGAAAAGACTGTATCTTCGTTTTCTTTGGTGACTTCCATTGTAAACGTACCTGTCCCATTAATCGTACTCCCAAAAACGGTATCTCCTTTTGTTTTTTCATTGGGTATACTTTCACCATTAATAGACGATTCATCAATGGAAGTAGAGCCAGATAAAATGACGCCATCAATGGGTACTTGGTCACCATTTAATACCTGAAGTTGGTCTCCCACTGTTAATTCACTGACATCAACAATTTTTGTATTCCCATCAGGCAAAATTAACCGAGCAGTCGTTGGATTCATTTCGAGTAATTTCGTTATTTCTCGTTTACTTCTTCCTTCAGCGTAATCTTCCAGAAAATGTGCGCCTGAAAAAATGAGAATCAACAACGTTCCTTCCCAAAAATTCCCTATCGCTGAAGCTCCTATAGCTGCTAATCCCATTAAAATATGAGAATTAGGCGTGAACTTTTTATTTGTTTTTGTATTCTCAATTGTCTCTCCAAGACCTTCCAGAATAATGACATGATAGCCCGCACTAATTGTGGCGAGTGAGAACATGATGTTTTTTACGGTTTGATATTCGTCACTTAAGAACAGCGAAACAATTGCCAATGCCAAACCAATAAAGTATAAAACAATAGGCATCTTTCCGTGATCGTGGTCGTGGTTATGGTTATGTTTCTCTTTTTCCTGTGATTGTTGTTCTTGGATATTTTCCATTTTTATCACCTTTCTATATAATTTATTTGATTTTTGTAGACTTTTTTGTGTCCTTTGTTTATTGTTTAACCAAGAGCAACGTCCAATGTCATCATGATAGCAAAACCAATCATAAATGCCATTGTCGCTACTTCGCTATGTCCATTCGATTGAGAATTAGGAATCAATTCTTCAACACAGACAAATACCATGGCTCCTGCTGCAAAAGCTAATGCATAAGGTAAGATAACAGTTATCTGTGTGACCAGCCAAGCGCCAATAGTTGCTGATATAATTTCAAAAAGTGCACTGGATTGCCCCATATTAAATGCATGTCCCTTTGTACTGCCTTCTGCTCGAATAGGCATTGAAAGCGCAGCACCTTCGGGAAAGTTTTGCAGCCCAATACCAAGTGCAAGCACCAATGCACTTGTAATAGCAGAAGCTCCTTGTCCAGCAGCTCCAAAAGCCACACCAATTGCCAACCCTTCTGGTATATTATGAATGGTTACCGCTAGAAACAAAAGGGTTGTAGACGATAAAGATGAAGCAACACCCTCAGTTTCCTCAACACCGCTTGTTCTATTATGCAAATGAGGGACCACGCCATCCACAACTCTTAAAAAGAGGCCTCCTACTAAAAAACCAACCAAAGCAGGCACAAATGACCAAATACCATAACCATTTTGCTCTGCAAAATCAATGGATGGCGCTAACAAAGACCAGTAACTTGCTGCAAACATAACCCCGGCAGCAAAACCATTCATAATGGCAAGAAGTTTATCATTCACTTCATGAAATAAAAATACTAAACTCGAACCTAGGACGGTCATTAGCCAAGTAAATACACCCGCTAATGTTGCTTGCCAGATTGGGTTTAACTCAAAAACCAATCAACCATTAAAATACACATCCTTTAACTGCCGTAAAATATTTTTCAACTTGAGTTAGACTAATAGAAATAGTATAACTATACACCGACTTTTTTGTGTTTTGCAACTTCTGAACTCGCATGCTTGCCGAAGTAAGGCAAGGATTCATATATTTTGGGCTTATCCAGTATCCATCTCCTTTCATATGTAAATCGGAATGATTATGTTTTACATATGAAGTTTCGTTCATATGTTTACTAAATCATATTAACTCACTGTATGAGCTTTGTCAAGACAAGATGCTTCTTGTTCAAATGGACTACTATTATGAATACAAAAGTCTTAATTTAGTCTATAAACTAAAAACTCGCATCGTTTTACTCATGTGGTATTATATATATGAACGGAAAATCATATGAGAGGAATAAGAGCATATGCATACATCAACATCTTCGCCAATCAATAAAGAGAAGATTCAATCAATAAGCAAATTATTCAAAGTGATTAGTGACCCTACACGCTTGTCGATTCTCTTTCTTTTACAGAAAAAAGAACTCAGTGTTGGAAACATTGTGCTTGCATTGGATATGGAACAGTCCGCGATTTCACACCAACTAAAAATATTGAAAGATTCGCGTTTAGTGAAGGCAAGGAGAGAAGGGAAAAGCATGGTTTACAGTCTTGATGATCTTCATGTTTTCAGTATTCTCGAACAAGTCTTAACTCATATCAACGAACTAGAACAATAAGAGCAAATAATATATAAAACTAAATGGAGGTTTTTAAAATTTCAAAATCAGAGAAACAAGAAAAGCACTCGCACTTAAATTTCAAGTTTAAGTTAGCCACTTGAAAATAGTTATTTCAGTAAATTTCACAAAGTTATATTGTACGCTTTCTTACAGTCTTTTGCTTGACGTGGGTATGGGCAAGATATCCGCAAAGCGGGATGTGTGGTGGATGTTTGCGTTCAACTTCAAACAACACACAGGGCAAGTCATGCCCATAAGGGCCCCAGGTCAAGCAAAAGATTAAGCAGCCAGTTCTAAATCCAAGATAATGATCAAACTCATTATATTCTAAATGTCCAAATTAATGGCAATGGAGATTTCATAAATATATACTTTGCAAATGAAGAATTATTTTCTTACAGCATTCAAAAGTATGATGATAAAACACAAAATTCAGCAACATTTGAGCTTTACGATGCTGTAGATAATACATTAATAATGAGTGAGTCTATCTCCAAGGATAAAGAGATTACTACCAATTATTTAATATCAGAAAATGAAGTTAATACATATGCATTAACAGACAAACAAGTTTTCGCATTAAAATGGGCTTGTATATTCTCAAGCTATATGGGATGTATAGGAGCAGCACTAGCTGTCGGAGCAGCTGGAACACTAATTTCTGGTCCCGTAGGAACTGTTACCGGAGCCCTCGGAGGATGGGCTTGCAGATACCTTTTCCAAACAGCAGTCGAAAAATTCGGTGGCAAACAAGCTGCTTGTAAAGTCTTTAGTTAAGGTGAGCATTACTTTATGAACAAAAGAAAAAATCATTTAAAAGTAGTTTCATGGATAATATTAGTAATATTTATTGATGTAATACTATTCTCGTTTTTACCTGATTCTAATTGGTTAGAAATATTATTTAGTTTCTCTACTATCATGATCGTAGGTGCACTAGGAGTAACTATAATTTTAAAAATATTTGATTAATTTTTATTCCTGTTTACAGCTGGTGTGACCAACAGCGAAGCAAGATAAAAAAGCTGTAGAATGACTTGAGAACAAACGACCTCAAGTCATTCGAATTTTTAGTATGTTTATGTTCGATATTCTAGAAAAACTTTCTCATAATGATAGCATCCTTAAATCTTTACAACATTTGCATGTTGCCTCTCCATATTTATTTCGATTTTATAGACATTCATGACAAAAGGCCCATATTAGGTCTTATACACTCAATTTTATGATTTTTAAGGAAATTTATCCTTTAGATGATTAAAAACCTTATTTCACTGATTAAGATCAGGACACCACGCTGTTCATCCCTCTTATTTACAAAAATGATCCGGGAATACTGGAATTTGTTAAATATATCCGGATAATTAACAAAAAATCGGAATTATGCGCGCTTTTTGTTAGATAAAAAATATATTTAAATAAAACTTTAAATACTTAAATTTCAAGTTTAAGTTAGCCACTTGAAA
>NZ_KV793644.1:0-307 GCF_001808485.1 Nosocomiicoccus sp. HMSC09A07 | reverse complement strand
TTTGTTAGATAAAAAATTATATTTAACAAAAATCGATCGGCTCGGACGAAATATGTTAAATATATCCGGATATCTAACAGAATCACGATTTTTTTGTTAATTATAATTTTACGATGTTGTCTAATTACTCTTTACAAGATAAAACACTCTTATTTGCCCTGTTAACTGCAGGACACCATGCTTTTCATCACTCTTATTTACAAATTTGTGCCTTGGATGCTGGAATTTGTTAGATATCTCCGGATAATTAACAAAAAATCGGAATTATGCACACTTTTTGTTAGATAAAAAATTATATTTAACAAAA
>NZ_KV793643.1:0-16058 GCF_001808485.1 Nosocomiicoccus sp. HMSC09A07 | reverse complement strand
GTTGACCCGTGCTAGAGTAGGACGTCGCTAGGCACTCATTGGAGACCCTATAGGGTCTCCTTTTTTTGTTCTTTTATATTTTATAAAATATAAGTTATATACAGTGGTCGATTATCTTCAGCTTTTAGTTATTTGACGCAAAATCGATTTGCGTTAAATAGTACTTCGTTATGTTAACAATTACTGTATTTGTGTTAACATATTGCTCTCTCTTTTTACGTAAAGCCTCTTTACATTAAAAACTCTTACATCAAATTAATAATTAATCTGTTTCTTCATTTTTCATCACTACTAATCTCCTTATTTTGAATTTGCATTATAGAATATCTATAATTAGCGTTATACCTTTATAAAATAGAATATAGGAGGTTGCCATGATTTCCTTTAGAAATGTAACAAAAGCATACGGTGATTTTTTAGCCGTTGATCATATAAATTTTGATATAGAGTCAAATGAGTTATTTGTTATCATTGGTCCATCTGGTAGCGGAAAGACGACAACGATGGAAATGATTAACCGTTTAACAGAAATGACAGAAGGCGACATATATATAGATGATAAAAACATCAAAGACATCAATAAAGTCGAATTGAGACGTTCAATTGGTTATGTTATTCAAGATATCGGATTGATGCCACATATGACAATTAGCGATAATATTAGCCTAGTCAACCGTTTAAAAGGTGAAAAGAAAGATGAGAAACGTATTGATGAATTATTAAGACTAGTGAATATGGATGAAAGTTTTAAAGACCGCTATCCAGATGAGCTATCTGGCGGTCAGCAGCAACGTATCGGCGTTATTCGTGCGTTATATTCAGACCCTAACATTATATTAATGGATGAGGCGTTCTCTGCTTTAGATCCTGTCACAAGAAGTGAATTACAGGACGAATTAATTCACTTACAAGAGACAATTAAGAAAACAATTGTATTCGTTACTCACGATATGGATGAGGCATTAAAAATAGCAGACCGTATCGCTGTAATGAATGATGGTAAAATTGAGCAAATTGGTACACCTGAACAATTAATTTTTAATCCGAATAATACATTTATACAAAAATTCATTGGCGAAGAGCGTCAACGAAAATATATAATGGAGCATTTTAAAGTAAAAGATTTTACTAATAAAGAGTATCCGAAAGTTAAAGGTGATTCAAAAGAAGAGATTATTTCAATTATGAAAGATCGACGTATTAATAAGGTGCCAGTAAAAATTGAAGAACAGTATTATGCATATGATTTTTTTCGATTACAAGAAGATGATTTGGAAGTTGAAGATGTTGTTGTGCTAGATGAAAATACAGACTTTAATACGGCAATGAATATAATCAGTGCAACTAAAGGGAAGCTACATATTGTTGTAGATGAAATGAATAACTATACCGGTGTCTTGGATATACAAAAGTTATTTAGTATGTTAAGCACTGACAGTAAGCGTGGTGAAGCGTATGTGGAGTGAATTTTACAATGTTTTAACGACGAGATCGTCTGAGCTTTTAAATTTAATTCAGCAACATATTGAAATATCGATGCTCTCTCTATTAATAGCGATTGTGATTGCAGTGCCAACTGGCATATTACTCACACGTACGCCAAAACTTGCAGGTCCAATTATTGGGGTTGCATCGATATTTCAAACGATTCCGAGTCTTGCGTTACTCGTATTCATGGTGCCGATTATGGGTACTGGGAAATGGCCAGCGATTGTTGCTTTAACAATTTATGGGCTATTACCGATTCTTAGAAATACGTATATCGGCATCGAAAACGTGAATCAATCCACAATCCGTGCAGGTGTTGGTATGGGTATGACGAATATGCAGCAGCTCTTTATCGTCGAGATTCCACTTGCGACACGTGTCATTATGGGTGGTATTCGAACAGCAACTGTACTCGTCGTCGGCGTTGCGACTGTAGCAGGTTTAATAGGTGCAGGTGGTCTTGGTGATTTTATATTTAGAGGACTTTCAACAAATAACACAGGGCTTATTTTGGCGGGAGCGATCCCAGCAGCAGTCATTGCGTTATTATTTGATCTGTTACTAAAATATGTTGAGAATTATTCAGCACCGGGTAGAAAAAAGGGAAGTATATTCAGTAAAGTTGCGTTCTTTAGTATCATCGGTGTTTTATTAGTTATTATGAGTTTTGGAGTTGTAAAAACAATATTCTCTTCTGACGATATGGTCATTAGTGGTAAAGCCGATACCGAACAAGAAATTTTAGTCTATGCATATAAAGAACTGATTGAAAGAAATACAGATATAAAGGTTCGTAAAGAGTCATACATTACCGGAACTTCAAACTTAGTCGAAGGTATGAATAACGGACAATACGATATGTACGTTGAATATACAGGGACAGCACTCGTTGACATTTTAAAAGAAGACGACTTTGAATACGGGACGCCTGAAGAAGTGTACGAACACGTTAAACAGCGCTATGAAGAAGATATGAATTCTGAGTGGCTCGATATAATTGGGTTCAACAATACGTATGCGGTCGCAATGCGAAAAGATGATGTAGAAAAAAACGGTATTGAAACACTGTCTGATTTACGTAAAGTCTCTAGAGACTTAAGATTTGGTGGATCGGCAGAGTTTCAAGAACGTAGTGACGGGTTCATTGGTCTACAAGAACTTTATAGTTTAGAATTTAAACAAGTTGAAACGTTAGATTCAGGAATCGTTTATGAGTCTCTTCGTACGAATAACATCGACGTTGCAGATGTATACGCAACAGATGCAAGAATTGAAGCATTTGATTTACAAATTATTGAAGATAATAAAAATCTTTTCCCACCATATTACGCGGCACCTGTCGTAAACAAAGAACTTCTTAAAAAACATCCAGAGCTTAGAGATATTTTAAATTCATTTGCAGGAAAGATCGATGACGACAGAATGCGTGAATTAAATAAACGTGTCGACATCGACGGTAAAACTGAAAAAGAAGTTGCGATGGAGTTATTAAGAGAAGAAGGCTTAATTGATTAGGAGTAATTAAATGGACTTACAAGATGCATTAAAAAAAGTAAGCAGCGGTATTTCAATGCACGTTCCAGGGCATAAAAACAATACGATTGGATTTTTATCTGACATTAAAATCGATTATGACTTAACAGAAGTTCCAGGGTTAGATAATTTACATGAACCTGAAGACGTACTAAAAGAATTAAACGACACACTAGGTAGTCCGTATAATAGATACGCACAACTCGTTGTAAATGGTTCTACGACAGGGATGTTAGCATCGATACACGCATTAAATCATCAAAATAATAATTTTTTCTATATTGATGACGCTCATAAATCTTTATATAATGGGCTTTCGTTGCTCGATAAAACACCTCTAGAATTTCGTTTGAGTCACATTAAAAAAGGAGACGTCGTCGTTATAACGTCTCCGACTTATTATGGTGACGTGTTAGATGTTAAAGATACGATTACTGATGTTAAACAGCGTGGAGGTTACGTTATTGTCGATGAAGCGCACGGTGCACATTTTAGTATGACAGAAAACTTTCCATCTTCACTTATCGATAGTGACGCCGATGTCGTGATTCAGTCGTATCATAAAATGTTGCCGAGTTTAACTGGCGCTTCAGTCACGTTTGTTAAAGATAAATCAATTCATGATCGTATGATGCACTATATTAATATAATTGAAACGTCATCGCCGAACTATTTAGTGATGGCATCAATCGAAAGTGCACAACGCTTTTATAATACATTTGATGATCTTATATTTTTAAAAAAACGTGAACAGTTAATTCATCATTTAAAGCAGTGTGATATATCTGTTGAAACTGTCGATGATCCTGCAAAAATTGTATTAAACAAAGAGGGTCACTCCCCATATGATTTAGAACGTAGTCTTAGAAACGTTAACATTTATAGCGAAATGGTGAGTGAGCGCGGGGTGCTTTGGTGCTTACCGTTATGGCATGATAACGACCGATATCCGTTTGAACAATTATTAGAAGCGATTAGGAATTTAACAGTTAAGGAGTTAGATGAAATAACAATCGATATTTCTGAACTCCACGGTAAACGTGCAGTTGAAACAATCACGCCGTATCCGCCAGGCGTTCCGTTAATATTAGCAGGTGAAGTGATTGATATTAATAGACTGGATGAATTTGTTAGGAAAAATGTTAAAATAGAAGGACTAAGGAAAAACTTAGAGTATTATAATATAGAGGTATAACATGGGTATCTTCATTACGTTTGAAGGGCCAGAAGGGTCCGGAAAATCAACGATAATACAAGGTGTGAACGATTATCTTTTAAAACATCATGAAACGCTTGTCACGCGTGAACCAGGGGGTATTCCGTTAAGCGAGTCGATACGAGACTTATTGTTAGAAGAAACGTATCATATGGATGGACATACAGAAGCACTACTATTTGCAGCGAGTAGACGTGTTCATTTAGTTGAAAAGATACTTCCTGCATTAAATCATGGTAAAATTGTATTATGCGATCGATTTATAGATAGTAGTTTGGCATATCAAGGTTACGCAAGAGGGTTAGGATTTGATCCGATATTTCAAATTAACAAATTTGCGATCGATACACATATGCCAGATTTAACGATTTACTTAAAACTCGATCCAAAAATTGGGTTGTTACGTAAAAAAGATAATGACGTTGAACATAACCGTCTAGACAACGAAGAGATAGACTTTCATGAACGTGTAGTTATGGGATATAATAAGTTATCAGAACAGTATCCGGAGCGCATTAAAACGATTGATGCGAATCAAGACATAGACGCTGTATTACACGATACGATTGATGCAATCACACAATTTATAAAATCTAGAGGTGAATAGTCATGAAAATGGTAATTGCGATCGTTCAAGATCACGACAGTCAAAGACTTTCAGATAAATTAACGAAAAATAATTTTAGAAACACGAAACTCGCTTCAACAGGGGGCTTTTTACGTTCAGGTAACACGACATTCCTTTGTGGTGTTCAAGATGAGCGCGTCGATGAGTTATTAAACGTTATCGATGACACATGCGGAAACCGCGAACAAACAGTTGCACCAGTAACTCCGATGGGTGGCAACGCGGATTCATATATTCCGTATCCAGTAGAAGTAGAAGTAGGCGGAGCGACAGTATTCGTCCTACCGATTGAACAATTTGAAAGATTTTAAGTATGGTCGATATTTCTCATACGTTAAATAAAATCATCGAAAATAATAAGCTCAGTCATACGTACTTATTTGAAAGTGATTCTTTAGAGACGTTAAAATCTGTATCTATGGAATTCGCAACGAAAATTCTTTCAGATGATACGCGCAGCAAAACAATGGTTGAATCGCTGAATCATCCAGATTTTTATTATCTACAAACAGATAGAGCGACAATTAAAAAAGAAGACGTTCAAGACGTCATGTACCAAATGAGTCAAAAGCCGGTTCAATCAAACTTTAAAGTTTATATTATTGAATCGTTTGAAAAGCTAACAGTTCAAGCAGAAAATAGTCTGTTAAAGTTTTTAGAAGAACCACCAAAAAATACAATTGCGATATTGCTTACAACAGATAAGAGTAATATTTTACCGACGACACTATCAAGAAGTCAGTATATGTATATACCGAGAAGACAAGATGAAACAATCGAAGAGTTATCTCATCTTTCTCATGGGCTACAGCAAATCGTCAGTCAGTATGGACTTGATTATCATCACATCATTGAACTTGAAGATCGATTTTCAAAAATTGTAACGGAATCAAAGAAAGTAGCTGAACTGTGGCTGAAAAAAGACGCACGCGCGTTAATCCGTTTGACGTCTATCGTAGAACTATGTAAAGAACGTAAAGATTATTTCTTAGTGTTAACGTTATTAGATGGTATGATGCGTGAAGCAATGTATGACGTATTACAAATTGAGCAGTCGAAACTATTTAACATTGAACTAACAAACTTAGTCAATGTGATTCAATTGACAAGAAACTTAGAAAAGATAGAAGAAGCAAATAAAATGCTGAACTTCAATGTAAACAATATGCTCGTTTTGGAGAGCATGATTATTAGCTCGAAAGGTTGAGCGTGTTATGCTGACAGTAGTAAAAGCAACACTTTTAAAATATAACGAAATAGTATTTATTGAAGTAAAAAACGGTGAACAACTAAAATATGATGACATCATCGTCGCAGAGACGAGACACGGTAAGTTTTTACACAAAGTCCTTCAAGAAAATATAAACGTCACAGAGGAAAACATCGTCGAGCCAGACGGTCGTTTTATCCGTCTAGCGACAGACGAAGACTTTGAAAATGATGCACTAAATGATAGAGAAGCAGAAGCAGCATTAGAATTTTGTAGAGACGCTGTTAAAGATGAAAAACTTGGTATGCATTTAATTACGTCGAAGTATTCATTAGATAAAGAAAAACTTATATTTTTCTATACGGCGGATGAACGTGTCGATTTTAGATCGCTCGTACGTATTCTTGCTCAAGAATTTAAAACGCGTATCGAGTTAAGACAAGTCGGTCTACGAGAAAAAGCGCGTTATCTTGGTGGCGTAGGCCCATGTGGCTATAGTCACTGTTGTTCGACTTATTTAGGTAGCTTTGAACCGGTGTCAATACAAATGGCGAAAAACCAAGACTTATCACTCACGCCAGTTAAAATATCTGGAGCGTGTGGTCGTTTAATGTGCTGTTTAAGTTACGAGAATGATCATTACGAATCTGCGCGTAAAAGGTTGCCAGATGTCGGTGAGTTTATCTACACACCGAAAGGTAAAGTTGAGGTTATCGGTTTAAATATATTAGAACTACAAATCCGCACGAAAAATAAAGATAACTATATTTACGAATTTAGTTTAGACGAATTAGAAGCAAATGAGGTGTAGTAATGCGAGATGAGCTATTTGATCATATTCTCAAAATGGAAAAACACCTTGAAACAATGAATGCTGAATTCGATGAGTTAAAGACACGAACAGTAAAACTGTTAGAAGAAAATGTTCGTTTAGAAATGGAAAATAACAACTTTAAACAATTGTTAATAGAGACAACGGCGGATAAAGAGAAGCCAGAACGCGAATCATTTAAAAGCAATACGTTACAAAGTATGTACGATGAAGGTTTTCACGTCTGTAACGTATCGTTTGGGACACATCGTCACGGTGAAAAATGTCTCTTCTGCCAAGAAATTTTAACTCGAGACTTATAAAAGCAGCGTTTAGCTGCTTTTATTTTATGGGGAGATATGATTTATGTTAAAAGAAAACGAACGTTTAGATGAGTTATATCGTGAGAATATGCAAATCATTCAAAGTGAAGAAACGTTTAGCTTTTCTATTGATGCGTTATTACTTGCAAACTTTGTCCACGTTACAAAGCGTGTTAAAACAATCGCAGATTTTTGTACAGGAAATGGGATTATTCCGTTGCTTTTATCTTATAAAACGAAAAAGCCAATTACCGGAATCGAAGTCCAGGAAAGACTTGTCGATATGGCTAAGCGTTCAATAGAATTAAACGATAAAAGCACACAGATAGAGATTGAGCACCTCGATTTAAATGATGTAAAATTAAAGTACAACCACTCAGTGTTTGATTTAATTACAGTAAATCCACCGTACTTTAAAAACAATCAGCCGACGCATAGTTTGACGCATCACGAAATCGCACGCAGTGAAGTTTTAATTGATTTAAAAGGGATTATTAAAGCGGCACGTTACCTCATTAACAATAAAGGTAAATTTTATATGGTACACCGTGCAGAACGTGTGCATGAAATTATCTCATTATTACATGAACATAATTTTACAGTATCAAAACTACAATTTGTTTATAGTAAACGAACGAATGAGACCGCACACTTTGTGCTCGTTGAATCGATATTTAATAGTACCGCGCTCGTAAAAGTGTTACCGCCACTTTATATTTACGATGAAAATGGCACATACACAAAAGAAGTGGAAGAGATATATTATGGGTAAACATCATATCTATATCGCACAATGTAGTGACGGCACGTATTACACGGGATATGCAATCGACGTCGATGCACGTATCGACGTACATAATAGTGGTAAAGGTGCGAAATACACACGCGCAAGACGTCCAGTCACTTTAAAATATACAGAGTGTTTTAACACGAAAAGTGAAGCGTTAAAACGAGAATATGAGATTAAACAATTCACGCGTGTACAAAAAGAAGCTTTAATGTCTGAGGTGAAACGATGAATTTATACATTGTAGGGACACCGATTGGTAACTTAGAAGATGCGAGTTTTAGACAAATTGATACACTAAAAAACGTCGATGTTATTTTAGCGGAAGATACGCGAATGACGATCAAATTATTAAATCATTTTGATATCGATACACCGTTAAAAAGTTATCACGATTTTAACAAAGAAACAGCGACAAAAGATATAATAGAAAAGATGAAAGACGGCACAGTGTTCGCACTTGTGAGTGATGCTGGGATGCCAATTATATCTGATCCAGGATATGAACTTGTTAAAAGTATGCAACAGGAAGATTTAAAATATACAGTCATTCCAGCGGCGAGCGCATTTCAGCAAGCAATTGTATTATCTGGTATCGAATCATTTGAATTCACATACTTCGGATTTTTACCAAAATCTAATAAGAAACGGAAAGAAAAGTTAGAAGAAATTCTAACTCACGATAAAACATCCGTCTTATATGAGTCGCCATATCGTGTAAAACAACTCATCGACGATATTTATAAATTCGATGAAAATAGAGTCGTTTCAATCTCTCGAGAAATCACGAAAAAATTCGAACAAACGGTGACAGACTCAGCTAAAAACGTTAAAGAAATGCTCGCGTCAGACATCCCTTTAAAGGGCGAATTTGTTATAGTAATAGAAGGATATATTGACGATTCAGTTGAAGAATTTGATATGGATATAAACACACATGTCGATATACTAATTGAAAGAGGATTAAAACCAAAAGCCGCCATTAAAGAAGTGGCAAAATTACGTAAATTAAAAACACAAGACGTATATGATACGTATCATAGAATTTAATAAATGAAGACAGAGGAGATTTCCATGACGAAAGAAACATTTTATATTACGACGCCAATTTACTATCCGAGTGGTCAACTGCACATCGGTAACTCGTATACAACAATCGCAACAGATGTTCTTGCACGCTATAAGCGCCTACAAGGATACGACGTGCACTACTTAACAGGTACAGATGAGCATGGTCAAAAAATTGAAACGAAAGCAAAAAGCTTAAATGAATCACCAAAAGAGTATCTCGATGGTATGGTAAAAGATATTAAAGAGCTGTGGGAATTACTAGACATTACAAATGATCAGTTTATCCGTACGACAGATGAGTACCATAAAAAAGCAGTTCAAGATATTTTTGAGCAACTGTTAGAGCAAGGTGATATTTATCTTGGAGAGTATGAAGGTTGGTATTCAGTATCAGACGAAGAATACTTTACAGAAACACAACTCGCTGAAGTATATAAAGATGAAGACGGCAATGTAATTGGTGGTAAAGCGCCGAGCGGTCACGAAGTTGAGCGTGTAAAAGAAGAAAGTTATTTCTTTAAGATGAGTAAGTATGCGGATCAGCTATTAGAATATTATGATAAAAACCCAGAGTTCATTTTACCGTTATCAAGAAAGCATGAAATGATCAATAACTTTATTAAGCCAGGACTCGAAGACTTAGCTGTAACGCGTACGTCATTTAGTTGGGGAATCCCAGTGCGTTCAAACCCGAAACACGTCATTTACGTATGGATTGACGCACTTGCAAACTACATTACAGCACTTGGGTATAAAAGTGATGACCCGTCTAACTTTGAAAAATATTGGCCAGCAAACGTTCAAATGATCGGTAAAGAAATCGTACGTTTCCATGCGATTTATTGGCCGATTATGTTACTTGCTCTAGATCTTCCATTACCTAAACGTATCTTTGGTCACGGCTGGTTACTGATGAAAGACGGTAAAATGTCTAAGTCTAAAGGGAACGTCGTGTATCCAGGTATGCTCGTTGAGCGCTTTGGACTCGATGCAGTACGTTACTACTTAATGCGTGAAGTACCATTTGGTTCTGACGGAGTATTTACACCTGAAGCATTCGTTGACCGTATGAACTACGATTTAGCGAACGATTTAGGAAACTTAGTGAACCGTACAGTATCGATGATTAACAAATACTTCGGTGGAGAAGTTCCGGAGTATAACGGAGCACAAAACGACTTTGACGCTGACTTAGAACGCACAGTAAAAGAAAGCATTGAAAAGTATGAACATTCAATGGACGATTTACAGTTTAACCGCGCACTTGAAGCGGTATGGACAATTGTAAGCCGTACGAACAAATATATCGATGAAACAACACCATGGATTTTAGCTCGTGAAGAAAAAACAGGAGCACTTGGTAACGTGATGGTTCATCTCGCTGAAAGTATCCGTATTATCGGTATTTTAACGCAACCATTCTTAACGAGAGGTTCTAAAAAGATTTTTGAACAACTCGGATTGACTGAAGAAATTCAAACAGAGTACAACACAATTTACACATATGGACAAGTTGCATTTAGCTCACCAGTATCAAAGAAAGCAACGCCAATTTATCCAAGACTTGAAGTCGAAGAAGAAGTTCAGTTTATTAAAGAAGAGATGGCCAAGACTGCTCCAGCAGCACCTAAAGAAGACGCTGAAGAAGTAGAAGAAATTTCGATTGATGACTTTGATAAAGTCGAAATTAAAGTCGCAACAATCGTAAACGCATCAGAACATCCAAAAGCAGATAAATTACTAAAGATTCAAGTCGATCTAGGAAATGAAGAGCGTCAAATCGTGTCAGGTATTCGCGAGCATTATGAAGCGGATGAAATAATCGGTAAAAAAGTACTCGTCGTGACGAACTTAAAACCTGTGAAACTTCGCGGAGAGCTTTCTCAAGGAATGATTCTAACAGCAGAAAAAGATGCACGATTAACGCTCGTATCTGTACCAAACGGTATAGAAAACGGAAGCATTGTAAAGTAATTAAGGAGTGATTCGATGCTAATTGATACACACGTTCACTTAAACGCAGATCAATATGAAGGTGAAGTTGATGCGGTAATAGAACGCGCAAAAGAAAACGGCGTAGAAAAATTCGTCGTTATCGGGTTTGACCGTAAAACAATTGAGCGTACGATGGAATTAATCGAATCGTATGACGAAGTGTACGGCGTTATCGGATGGCATCCAGTCGACGCAATTGATTGTACGGATGAGGATTTAGAGTGGATTGAGTCATTATCCAGTCACGAAAAAATCGTCGCTATCGGCGAAATCGGACTCGACTATCACTGGGATAAGTCACCAAAAGACATTCAAAAAGAAGTGTTTATTAAACAAATTGAACTCGCAAAGCGTGTGAATTTACCGATTGTCATCCACAATAGAGATGCAGATGAAGACACGATAGACATATTAGAATCGCACGATGCAAAATCAGTCGGTGGTATTATGCATTCATTCCATAACGGTACTGATGAACAAATCGACCGTGTGTTAAATATGGGCTTTTACGTATCACTTGCTGGTGTTATTACATTTAAAAACGTGAAGCGTCCGAAAGAAGTGGCGCAATATGTGCCGCTCGACAGATTACTCGTCGAAACAGACGCACCATATTTAACACCCCATCCATTTAGAGGAAAACGTAACGAGCCAAAACTCGTTCGACTCGTCGCTGAAGAAATCGCACAACTGCGTGGAATTTCTGTAGAAGAAGTCGAAAAGGCAACGACAGAAAATGCAAAGAGAATATATAATATTTAAATAGGGGCTATAATGCCCCTGTTTTTCTTAAAAGGAAGAATTATAGTGAAACCATACATACGAGAGGTCATTATCGTTGAAGGCCGAGACGACACACGTCGTTTAAATGAGGTGTTTGATTGTGAGACTATTGAAACGAACGGCTCAGCAATAAACAAACGAACACTCGATGAAATCGAAGTCGCATTAAATACACGTGGTGCAATTATATTTACAGATCCAGATTACCCCGGACAAAAGATTCGAAATACGATACTTGAACGATTTCCAAATATTAAAGAGGCGTTCATCAATCGTAACAAAGCCAAAAACAAACGAGGGAAAATCGGCGTTGAAAATGCATCGCCCGAAGATTTAAAAGATGCGCTAAAAAGAGTCGTGACGAGTGCTAAAACTGAAGTCGAAACGATAACAAAAAGTGACATGATCGACTTACAGTTATCCGGGCAACCAGATTCTAAAAAAAGACGCCATCACGTGGCAGAGAAGCTAAACATAGGATACGCGAATGCAAATAGTATGCGTCAAAAATTTAACCGATATAACATTCAAAAAGAGTTGATTTTAGACGCTTTAAAAGATTATAAGGAATGATAGAGATGAAAGACATCGCAACAATTGGTCGTACAAAAGAAATCGTTGAAAAGTATAACTTTAGCACGAAAAAAAGTTTAGGACAGAATTTTTTAATCGACAGAAATATTATACAAGAAGTGTTAAAAAAAGCGAGAATTAACGACGACATCGGTGTTATTGAAGTAGGTCCAGGGATTGGGTCACTGACTGAACAGCTTGCAAAAGTGGCTAAAAAAGTCGTCGCATTTGAAATCGACGACCGCCTGATTCCAGTGCTTAACGACACGTTAAGTCCATATGACAACATTAAAATCATCCATGAAGACGTCTTACAGGCTGATATTGGAGAGGTCATTAAAGAGGAATTCTCTGACGTAAAAGAAGTTATCGTCGTCGCAAACTTACCGTATTATATTACGACACCGATTCTTATGAACTTTTTAATGTATCATAAAGAGATTTCACGCTTTTACACGATGATGCAAAAAGAAGTCGGTGAACGTCTAAGTGCCTCACCGAGCAGCAAGAGTTATGGTTCTTTATCGATTGCGATTCAGTACTATACAGAAGCTAAAATCATTCAAAACGTACCAAAAACAGTGTTTATGCCACCACCAAATGTTGACTCGATCGTCGTAGAACTCGTGAGACACGAAAATCCTCCTGTCAAAGTAGACGATGAAGAAACATTCTTCAAACTGACGCGTGGTGCGTTCGTCATGAGAAGAAAGACGATATACAATAACTATCAAAGCTTATTTAAAGACGGGAAAAAGAAAAAAGAAGACATATTAGCGATGTTAGAAGCCGCTGAAATCGATCCGAAAAGACGCGGTGAAAGCTTGTCAATACAAGAATACGCACGTATTTATGAAAGCTTCAAAAATAGTAATCTTAAATTTTAACAAATATGAATCTCAATGTATAGTCTAAACCCGTATCTTTTTAAAATAAATTGACTAAATTGTGAAAAAATGGTACAATAAGATAAGTAAAGATAAGGGTGGATGAACTATGGCAAAGACATTGAGAGATATAAGAGGAATCTTAGAAGACGAAGTAGGAAATCCAGTATTACTTGAAGCACAAGGCGGTAGACGAACAATCGTAAGACGAAAAGGTGTGTTAAGAGAAACACATCCAGCAATCTTCATCGTCGAGCTCGATCCAGAAAAACATAATTTTGAATGTGTATCATATTCATACTCAGACATCTTGACTAAACATGTAGAAGTCACAGTTTTCAATGAGGACAAGACAGAGAAGCTTGTATTGATTGAAGACGAAGAAGTGGCAAACTAAATACTTACATTATAGAACTGCACATCAATGATGTGCAGTTTTTTATTTGAACTTGTTGCTCATGAGGATGCTGCTCCAGATACCATGTCCAATCAGCAGTGCACCGCAAAGTGCAACAGAATAAGCAAGCTTTCCCTCAGAAAGATAGAAGCCGTAAACTGATAAATAAATTCCAAGACCGACAAGTAAAAATAAGTTATATAAAGGGAATGTTTTCTACTCCATTAAAATAAATTTAATTTATATTATTATAACTTTATTTTATATAATACGAAATAAATAACTGAGATCAATATGAATTTCTATTAATGATATTATTTCTATTATGTCTCATATAACTATCGACTTTTAATTGTTTGTTTTATACTGTTAGAATCATATAAACGAATAAAATTTGTAAAAGCTAAGGATGATAATCAATGACAATTCCAAAGATTATGGTCGTTGGGAGTTTGAATATGGATCTCGTCGTTACGACAGATATCGTTCCGAAAACAGGAGAGACGGTTATTGGTAATGATTTTGTGACGACGTGTGGTGGTAAAGGCGCGAACCAAGCAGTAGCAGCGAGAGAACTCGGAAGTGACGTGACGTTTATCGGTAGAATTGGATACGACGTTTACGGTAAAGAGATTCTAGAAAACTTTAAGTCGCGCGGAATTACATTTGTAGATGAAACACCTGTTAAAAACGTATCGACAGGGCTTGCGTGTATTACACTTGCTGACAAAGACAACTCGATTATTATCGTTCCTGGTGCAAACGCACACGTAACACCTGAATTTTTAGAAGTACATAAAGATAAAGTAATCGATAGTGATTACGTGTTAACACAGCTAGAAATTCCAATCGAAACAGTCGATTATCTCGCGACAATTTGTAAAGAAAACGATGTGCCGTTAATAGTGAATCCAGCGCCAGCATCGGCACTCACGGACAACATTTTAGACGCATGTACATACATCACACCGAACAAAATCGAGCTGGATCAGTTAAAGTCCTACCACTCAAATTTAATGGATGATTATATCGACAAAATTATCGTGACGAACGGTTCGAATGGTTGTTTTTATTATGAAGATAAAAAAGAAGTAAGTATCGGAAGTTTTAAAGCAGAAGTTGTCGATACGACAGGAGCAGGAGACACTTTTAACGGCGCACTTGTAAGTGAACTCGCACGCGGAAATGGTTTGAAAGAAAGTTTACGATTTGCGAACGCATCAGGTGCACTGAGTGTTACGAAATTCGGCGCGCAAAGTGGAATGCCGACGCGCGAAGAAGTTTTAGCAATATTAGAAGAAGTAGAGCATAATAACTAAATGCATTATAAAAAGTACGAGTCCTATTTGAACTCTCGAATGGTTGGTTTTGATAGCCAAACGGATAGAAGTTTCAAAATAGGACTCATTTTTTATTCTTCTTTAAACGCCTCGTTATTAATGTCAGTAATAAACATATGCCCTGGTTTATGGCTAATCATAATCGAAGGTTTCGCTTGTAAAATTGCGTTTTGTGGAGTGACTCCACATCCCCAAAATACTGGTACTTCATCGTCTGCAATATCGATCGAATCACCATAATCAGGTTTTGTGATATCTTCGATCCCAATTGCACGTGGATCTCCGACATGAACCGGACCTCCATGCATATCTTTAAACTGAGATGTAATCTCGATTGCTTTATCAACTAGATTCTTTTTAATCGGGCGCATTGAAACGACCATATTACCATGAAAAATACCTGCACGCTCTGTTGGGATGTTCGTTTTATACATCGCGACGTTTTTATTTTGTTCAATATGCTTAAGCGAGATATCGCCTTTCATTAGCGCGTCTTCGAATGTAAAACTACAGCCGATTAAAAATGAAACAAAATCATCTTGCCAAATGTCTGTTACGTCTTCGACGGTGTCGACGAGCGTTCCGTTTTTATAAATGTTATAAAATGGAATATCAGTACGAATATCCGAATCCTTTGCTAAGCGGCTGTTATACTTACCATCTTCGAGCACTTCAATAATCGGAATGGGTGTTGGATTGCGAAGTGCATATAGTAAAAAATCAAATGCATACGATTTAGGTAGCACAACAAGATTCGCCTGCACGTTATCATTTGCTAAGCCAGACGTCGTATTCTTATGTCGGCCATTACGAATCTCTTGACGAATTTCATAAGCATCCATAATATCTCTCCTCGATAAAAATGTTACTTATAGTTTACAGGAGTTTTGTGGAGATAGGGGTTTTTTGGGGGCGTTTGGGTGTTTTATCTTTAAAAGAGTAATAGGGAACCTTTGAGAAATTATATTTAACAAAAAAATCGTGATTTTGTTAGATATCCGGATATATTTAACAAA
>NZ_KV793642.1:0-1233 GCF_001808485.1 Nosocomiicoccus sp. HMSC09A07 | reverse complement strand
AAAAATCTCTCTGTTATTCTTTAGCTTCCACGAATGCGCTCACTTTTCTATTTGTTTTTTTATAGGCTTCATTCGCATCAAGAAGAAGTGCGCCAATTAAACGAAATGCAGACTCGACATTTGGAAATACTCTAACAACGCGCTCACGACGTCTTAACTCACTATTTAGTCGTTCGAGTGCGTTTGTACTTTTTAAAAACTTTTGTCTAGCCGCTGGACACATTAAACATTGAATCGCATCGTCAAATCCACTTTCTAAAATTTCTACCGCGTGATTAAATCTTGGATCCTCTGATACAAAGTCTAAAAACTTCTCTTTTGCTTCTCGTGCATGTTGGGGTGTTGTCGTATGAAAAATCTCTCTCAATAATTGACGCGCAGCAGTTGAACCTTTTTTAGGCATTACATTCGTAATGTTTCTTAAGAAATGGACTGTGCATCTTTGCCAAGGTGTGCCCGGGAACTCTTCTTGAATCGCCTGCTTTAAACCTTGATGTGAATCTGAAGTAATGAGTTCTGGTTGTGTTAACCCACGATTTTTTAAGTCACGTAAAAAGTGCCCCCAGTGATTCTTACTCTCAGCATCATCCACTTTAAACCCAAGTACTTCACGATGACCATCTACACCAATACCGAGCGCAATATACACAGCTTTAGAGACGATTCTATGATTCTCACGTACTTTAATATACATCGCATCTACTGATACATATTTAAATATATTGTGTGTTAATGAACGCTCCGCGAAGTCTTGGATTTCTGGATCTAATCGTTTCATCACGTTAGATACGAATGATTTCGAGACACTTTCTCCGACTAGTTCTTCCACAATTTTAGTGACTTTACGCGTAGACACACCGCTGACTACCATTTCAATCAAAGAAAGCACGAGCGCCTGGTCCTTTCTTTGCCACTTCTCAAATACCTGTGGTGAAAACTCTCCGGAACGTGTTCGTGGGACTTCGAGTTCAATTTTTCCAACTAACGTTGTGAACCCTCGGCGATAACTGCCATTACGATAGTCTTTTCGACTACCGTTTCTTTCATATGAGCCAATACCCATGTATTCATCTCGTTCTTCTTGCATCACTTGATTTAACACTAAAGTTAGAAGACCCTTAGTCATTTCATTAAGGTTACTTCCAGAGATATCCTCTAGAATTTTTTTCATATCTACTGTAAAATTAAGTTGAGTCATTTGTATTCTCTCCCTGTTAATTTTTGTTGGTAACT
>NZ_KV793641.1:0-6768 GCF_001808485.1 Nosocomiicoccus sp. HMSC09A07 | reverse complement strand
TCATCTCTAATTCTATAAAAGAATTAGAAAAAAAAGAAGATGTACATATATTATAATATAAAATAATTTTGTTATCAATATTTACTGATTATTCTATTTCCATACCTCTACTACTCTCTAAATGTCTGTAATTTTGTAAATACTGTTTCTTACTTAATGGAATATTTTTTCTCATGTTCTTGATAAGCATGTACATTTCTTCTTACTAACTCATCATTCCAATCTTTTACATTTAATTATTTTCATACTTAACTAACTTTATTGTTTTTGTTGCCACTTCTTCTACATAATGTTCATCATGATCTATACTAATCATTGTTGGTGAAAAGTTTTGAATCATATTAATAATTTGTTGTATTACAAGCAAATCAAGATAATTTGTTATCTCATCCCAAATTAGCAATGAATTTAAAGATAGTAGTTCTTGTGCAATAAGAATCTTTTTATCTTCACCTGAACTCCATCTGCTATTATTTTTAAATTTGTTCTTATCAACACCTAATTTATATAAAATGTTGAAAAATTTTTCTAATTCCTCTTTATTAAAAGTAGAAATTATCTTTGCATAATTAAAGGTGTTCTTTATATTTTGTTCTATTATTGAAATATTTGAGGGTAGGTTAATATACGCTTCTCCTTCATATTCAAAAGATTCCTTATTTAAGATAAAGTTTAAGAGTGAAGTTTTTCCGACTCCATTATCTCCCATTAAAAAAAGTCTATCTTTTGGATATAAATCAATATTAATTGGGTGAAATAATTTTTTCCCATCCCTATATAGTGAAAAATTTCTTAGTTTTAAAATTTGGTGTCGCGCTGTTTCCATATTTATGTCTATATCTTTTGTAGTTTCAATATTATGAATTAATCTTTTCTTTTGTTCTATCTTCTCTTCTGTTCTTTTCAGTATCGCTTTAGAACGTTTCATATGTTTTGCTGCTTTCTTTTTATCAAAAGCATCTTTTGATGTTTTTTCTTTTTGTTCACCCCAATCACTAACTGTTCTAGAAACTTTTTCTAATCTTGAAATTTCATCTTTAAGCTTTTTATTTTTTTCTAGAGTAAGGTTATCATAATTATTTTTTTCATATTTCCAAGTTTCTATGTCACCTTTTATTAAGTCAATATTGTTTCTATTAAGAGATAATGTATGATCTATAAAGCTATTTAAGAAATTATAGTCATGACTGATTACTATATACCCTTTCTTCGAGTTTAAGTATTCAGCAACCAATTTTCTCCCATTTAAGTCTAAGTTATTTGTCGGTTCATCAATTAAAGGAAAAGAATTTTTATCAAGAAAAAGTTCCAATAATAAAAATTTAGTTTGCTCTCCCCCGCTCAGACTATAAAAAGATTGATATAATAAATCATCTGATAACCCCATTAAATTCATTTCTTTTAAAATAATCCATAAATCAATTGTTGGATTTTTTTCTAAAAGAAAATCAAGAGTAGTAATTTCTCTATCAATCAATGGGTAATTTGGAAAGTATTTAAAATTAACCGATGAATGAACTTTCCCCTCATAATTTAATTCATTAAGTAAAATCTTTAAAAAGGATGTCTTACCTCTACCATTTCTTCCAATTAATCCTAATTTCCAATCATCACTAATATTTAAATTTACATTATAAAATAGAGGATCTAACATATTGTTATATTGAAATGACATGTTTTTTATAATTATATTTCCCATATAACATCCTCCTATTATATATTTTCTGGAATAGTTTTATTTTTTAAGAACATATATGTGGTATACAACAATGTTGTTAATGTTACAAATAACAATAGTATCCATGCAATATTTAGAGATATTTTATTGGCAAAAAATAGAAATACTGTAGTACCAATTGGAACAGCAATCTGGATAACACTGTAAAATAAACTCATAACAGATCCTAAAGAATCTTCAGGTACAACAATCATTATATATGAGTCAATCCTTGGATTAGATAGTCCTACAAAGTAGCCAGAAAAAAAAGTTAAAATTAGTAAAATATATTTATGTGGATATAAAATAATACATAAAATTATGAATAGTGTAATAATAATGGTTATTAATATATTAGATTCAATAGATTTTCTCCTTAAAAATTTAATAGGAATTAATGCACCTAAAATCATCCCCACTGATTCAATTACTTCAAATAATGCTACTGTATAACCAAAATTTTTAAAAGTTAAACTTTCATTTTCTAAAAATGTCAAAATTAATATTGAATATTGCCCTGAACTTATAAAATTTAATAAGAGAAATAGAATAGTAAATTTAGTTATCGTTTCAAAAGATAACAATATATTTATCTTAGACTTTAAATCTTTTTTTAATGATATTTTAACATTATCATAGTTATTTTTATTATCAGCATTTTTAAAATGCAATCCTTTGTTTATATTATCTTTTAAAAAATATAATATAATAAATGAAATAATAAATATAAGAGAATTAAATATACCAAATAAATAATAGTTGTAATTTATTAACGATATAAATGAGACCCCTACTAAAGATCCTAGCAAATGTATAGAGTTTAGAACCCCTGATTGAATAGATCTAGCATTAGTAAGGTCTTTTTTAGGAACTATTGATTTAACTATAGGTAATTCAATATAGGTATTGTACACACCGATAATATCACTTATAAAATTAATTAATAATATTAATCCGAATATTAACCATGATGCATTAAAATTAACTACTACCGAAAATATTACAAATAGTACAACCTGAATCAATCTACTACAAAGTAATGCTTCAACTTTTTTGTGTGTCTTGTCAGATAAGTAACCAAAAATAAAATCTATAACAAATGGTATAGTTGAAACTATTATTATTGAACTAACTGCAAGTTCAGGATTTGGAAAATTTTGTGCATATATTATAAAAACTATATTAAATAAAGTAGTTCCAAGAATTCCAAATACGTTTGAAATCATGATAAAAGAAAATAATTTATTTCTAAAGATTATTCCCATAGGTTAATATCCCTTAAATTCATTATTTTTTCTAGAACATAATGAATGCCTCTAGTCCCATCTTCAAAGCTATTCGTTAGACTTGAAAACTCTTTATTAGGAAAATATAAAACATTATTTATATTTATAGAATAAAATTTAGTATAATAAATATATTCAATAGATTTTTCCAAATAACATTTTTTATTTAAAATATTACTTGCTATATATAGTATATAACTAATACCTGCATTACCATGCAACAATCCTGCATTTTTAGTCCAACCATCTTGAAGTAATGTTTTAATACCAGGATATATAATGTCATTTTTTAAAATAATTTTTAAATGTTTCGGAAGTTTATTAGTTTTATATAAAATTAATGCTGTATAAAGAAAACCTGATAATCCATCATCAAGATATGGGGATGAAATATTTTTCCCTACAATAACAGGAAATTCATAAAAATTTTTTTCTGGTATTTGTTTTACATAGGCATTTACATACATCAATTGATTAAATAATGAAGTATAACTGAAAGTACTTAAATCTTCTCTTATACTAAATAATAAATTAAATAATACTTTTCCTAAATAACCACTTGATATACCTAGATAATCACCTGATTTTATCAATTGTTCTTTATCGTTTATTTTTGTATAAATATAATCTACATATTCGTTTATTTCTTCTATTTCTTTATCATCAAAGATCATCATCAAAATTATTCCAAATCCTGTTATACCCTTACCAACCGTAAAATCATTTGATGTTTCTATCCATTTAATAATTCTTTCATGATTTTCTCTAACATATTTTTTAAATTTTAATTTATATGAATCTATAAATAATAACTTTATATTAGAATTATAAATACCTCCTAATGTTAGATTTTCTATATGTGGTTCTGATTTTAAAAATTGAATATTACTATTTAATAAATTGTAGTATTCAGCAATATTATCTTTGTCTATAGATACATTAAATATTTTTTTCTGATCGTTCTTAAATATTTTTATAAATTTATTTTTCCAATTATATGGTTGTCTTATTAATAAGTAAATCATATTAAACACATTGTAATCTATATGATTAAATTTACAGTATTTTTCAAATTGATTAAGTGTTGATTTTCCAGACTTATCTAATCCTATTAAGTTATTCGCAGGAAAAATGTAACTCATCAATGTATAGCCTAGTTTATGAAAATCTGAGTTATATGAGGTGAATTCATTTATAGAGTTGTCATAAAATCCTTCTGTAGAACCTATATTCTTTTTTATATTTTTTTCTTCTACAAAATAAGATGATCCAAAGTCACATACATATATATTAGAAGTTTTGCTATCAATAAGAATATTATTCGCACTTATATCATTTAAGATAATACCTTTATTGTGAATAGAGGAAATTAAATCATAAGCAGATTTTATAATATTTTTATAATTAATTAAATTTTGGTAAAAATAATCTGAACTCGCCACTGATAATGGCTTACCAGGTAAATATTCTTGAACAACATAAAAGTTCTCATCAAAATAGAAATCATCTATTAATTTAGGTGTACCTAATATATCATCAAGTCTTCTTAATATATTTAGTTCATTTTTTAAATCATCAATAGCAGTTCCCCAAAAACCTAATATATGATTTCGTGCTTCTTTTATTATTACATCAACATTATTAAATTTTGCTTTATATACATTTCCTGAAGATGATTCATGTATTGATTTATATGGTTTATAGATTTCATTTAAATATTTATAATTTGAATCTACATTCTCTTCTAAAAAATAAAAAGGATCTGTTTCAAAATATGGTACATTAAAATAGCTCCTGTTATCAGAAAGTTTATTTCCTAATGGATCTAAAATATAATCACTATCCGACTCCATAACACCATATCTATAATATATATTAGATTTCCTATATCTCCTGTCTGAAACAACATATGGTCCATCGTAAAAATGTAATTGTTCATACAATTCTTCTATGACTTTAATAAATACTTTAGTACTACTAGGATATATAGTGATAAATTTTGCAACATTTTCTTGTGGAGCATCACCTGATAAAGAATAAATTAAATCTTTATAATTATAAATATATTTAAAGTCAATTTTTTCCTTACAACAATAATTATAAACAATATCTAAAATTTCTTGATGATTTTCTAAAGTGCACGATATATGAATCTTCCATCCCTGTCTTGGAATATTATGTTGTCCACAGAGTATATAATTATAATTTGAATCTTCATATTGAATTACATTTGTATCATCAATCTTATTTGATATTAAAATTTTACCTTTCATAGAGCATCACTTCTTAGTATAAATTAATAAAGTCTATTTGAAGAGGACACTCTAAAAATAGACTTCTAAAATTTAGTTTAATTTTAAAATTACATCATTATTATCAGAAATTTTTTTCGTTGTTTTTTCAATACACTTATTACTTTTAGACCATTTCACCGTATACTTAATATCTTCCTTTGGAAGTTTTAATAGATTGCTAAAATTTTTCATTTTTTTCTACTCCTTTAAACTTATTTTTTAAATAAAACTAAGAAGGACAGTTAACCAATTAACCATGGGAATAAAACTAAAATTTCACTTATAAATTGGATCATAGATAATCACTCCTTAGTAATATTGTTCTTTAAATATAGCATTATATTTGATTTAAAATATTAAAGGTTAAAATTTAAATATATAATGTTCTTTTATAATAGCTATGTTATATTAATATATTAGGGCTTTTAAAAAACTGTTATAGAATATAAGGTGTTATCTTTGAATACATTAAAATTTTTAAGAGAAAGCAGAAATTTAAAGAAAAAAGATATTTATAACGTGGCTTCTTCAAAGTACATTTATAATAAATTAGAAGAAGATTTTAGGAATGGTATTGTGAATGATTTATTGAAATCCTTAGAATCAATGAATGTTTCGATTCAAGAATTCATTTATTTATCAAAATCTAGTCACCATCAATCTAATTATGACTTTATCAAAGATATTAAAACAATAAATATAAGTAGTAATGAAGACAAACTTCAAGAATTATTATTAAAGTATCAAAACTTAGATACAAATATTTATTATTTATTAAAGAGTATCTATTATATACATCATGATAATTTATCTAATGCACAACATTTTGCCCAATTAATTTGGAACAACTTAGAATCATACGATGATTATATTCCTACAGATATTTTTATACTAACTCATATATTCCATTTATTTCCTTTCGATCAAAGTGAAGGAATTATAAAAATAATTGAAAAAAAGTTATCTATTTACAGAGATTTTGATGATTTTTATAAAACAGAGATAATTTTTTATCTTAATGCTGGAAGATATTTAATAACGAATAATACACATAAGAGCAAGAAATATTTCACAAAGGCATTAAATTTATCTATTGAATCAGAAAATGGTAAATATGCAGGAATCTCTTATATACGACTAGGTAAATTAATTAATAATAAAAGTTATATTAAAAAAGGAATTGAATTACTAAATATATTTTCTCCTAGTTTAATAAATTTGATTATTGATGATTAAAAATTACATTTAATATTTTAATTAATTATTTGAGCAATCACTTATCACCTCTATAAATAGATGATAAGTGATTTACTATTAATTTACTTACTCCATCTCTATTCCTCGACTACTCTCTCTATTTCTATAATTTTGAAGATATTGTTGTTTGGATAGCGGTATATTACGTTCATTTTTCTTATACGGATGTCCATTTCTTCTTACTAGTTCATCATTCCAATCTTTCACATTTTCT
>NZ_KV793640.1:0-877 GCF_001808485.1 Nosocomiicoccus sp. HMSC09A07 | reverse complement strand
CGAATCAAAGAAATGCGTAGCATTTCAACCATGCTTTTATATAATATTGGTGCGTGATTTTATTGAAAATAAGATCACGCACTACCTTGTATATATTAAAACTCTGATTTATCCATTAGGATAAATCGGAGTTTTTTTATTGATCAAATTTTAAAATATACGTAAATCCAGTTTCAATGCTTTTAATAAATCTTCTATAGCTTTTAGTCGGGTTTCTATAAAGTAATCTATTTCAATAAATCCTTTATCAACTCCGTTATATAACTTGTCTAAAGTAGAAATATATTTTAGATGTATTTCAGTAAAATAAAGTTTTATTCCTGTCTTTGCTTTTAATTCTTGAAGTAATAACTCCGTTTCAATTTTATTTAGTGGTAATTCACTCTCTACATATGACCAATCCATATCTTCTTTATCTGAAAGTACATCTAATAAGTATTCTGCAAAATATTCATAAGCATAATTAACTGTCATATTTAATTACTCCTTTCTATTTAAAGCTATGCTCTAGATACCTAGAGCATAAGCTATCTAAATTATTAATAACTCAATATCTTTATGGTCGTCATAATGATTTACGATACGTTCAAATTCTGATTTATAATTTTCAAAAGTAACGTTTTCACTATATTTCATATCAATTAATGATTTATATTCAGCGTATTCATCAAAAATGATGAAATTACAAAGTTCTTCAAATGTGTTGACTCTGACAAAGTCTTTTAATCTGCCTTGAAGATAATCTTCAACTGTTTCGTAATAACTAGAACTTTCACACACACTATCAATGATGTATTCTGTCCCTTTTTCTCTCTCTACAATTGCATAACACATATTTCATTTCTCCTTTTTTCTACCACTCTTATTATTTTGAGTG
>NZ_KV793639.1:10240-35904 GCF_001808485.1 Nosocomiicoccus sp. HMSC09A07 | reverse complement strand
CCGTGCTAGAGTAGGACGTCGCTAGGCAAACATTGGAGACCCTATAGGGTCTCCTTTTTTTATATATTTTTATATATTATGAGGTTATTATGGATAAAACTATTTATATAAATGATTTAAATGATACTAAACAACTAGCTGAAACGATTGGTAAATATATAAAACCAGGTTTTGTTATTCTTTTAAGTGGTGATTTAGGGGCAGGTAAAACAAAATTTACTCAATTTTTAGGTAAATCTTTAGGTGTTAAGCGTGCAATTACTTCTCCAACTTTTAATATCATTAAGTCATATAAATTAAATGATAATTATTTACATCATATGGACTGTTATCGATTAGAACAGAGTGATGAGGATTTAGGGTTTGATGAGTACTTCAATGATTTCGATATTACGATTATTGAATGGTATAATTTTATAAAAGAATATTTGCCGAATGAATTTTTAAAAATTAATATTGAACGTATTGATGAAAATCAAAGGAAGTTTACAATTGTATCAGAAGGTAAACAATACGAGGAGTTAGTAGGTGTGTTATAAGTGAAGTCTTTATATATAGATACTTCAAATCGAGCGTTGTCTGTAGCCGTTTCAGATGACGTATTATTAGCTGAAATTAATATCAATGTTAAACGCACACATTCAGAAACGTTAATGCCAGTTATTAACGAGGTACTTAAACTAGCGAATGTAGATAAGTCTGAGTTAGAACGAATTATTGTAGCAAATGGTCCGGGATCATATACAGGGTTAAGAATAGGAGTAACAGTTGCAAAAACGTTAGCTTTTTCCATAAATATACCGATTTATACAGTATCAAGCTTACTCGTGCTAGCAGCAAGCTATCGTGGTGTAGTTGCACCAATGATGGATGCTAGACGTGGAAACTGTTTTAGTGCGATATATGACGTTGATCAAAATGGATACGATGTTTTAGAAGAGCCAAAGCTTAGAACAGGGAAAGAGTATTCAGATCTCGTGTTAAAATACGGTGCTGTTATTGTGCATAATACATTAGAAACACAGTCATTTGAAGTTGACGGTGTCCATACTACACCAAGAATTTCATCTCTTATCGGAATGGATGATGATCTTTTAACTAAAGTTGATGCACATGACGTTGTACCAGACTATTTAAGATTAACTGAGGCGGAGAGAAATTGGAAAAACAATCAATCGTAATCCGTCCGATGAACTCTGATGATGTTCCAGCAGTTCAGAAAATAGAAGTTGTATCTTTTCCTGATTCACCATGGACAAAAGAAACATATGTCCATGAACTGTGTAACAATCATTTTGCACATTATTTTGTCGCAGAAAAGAATGACGTCATTGTCGGTTATATTGGGCTATGGATTGTAGTAGATGATGCACAGATTACAACAATTGCGATCAGTCCAGAGTCGCGAGGAAATGGCTATGCGAATACATTGATGGATTTTATTATAGATTATTGTAAACCAACTGTCCGTCAAATATCATTAGAAGTAAATGTTAATAATTATCATGCGATTAAATTATATGAATCTAAAGGATTTGTATATGGTGGTATACGAAAAGATTATTACGGTGCAGGTAAAGATGCACATGTCATGTGGGTGAGATTAGATGGAGAAAAATATTAATATATTGGCGATAGAAACAAGCTGCGATGAGACTGCTGCGAGTGTTATACAAAATGGGAATACTGTTCTTTCAAATATCGTCGTGAGTCAAATAGAGAGTCACAAGCGTTTTGGAGGTGTCGTTCCAGAAGTCGCATCAAGACATCACGTTGAGTCTATTACCCGAGTGATAGAAGAGGCACTTCACGAAGCAAACGTCACACCAAAAGAACTCGATGCGGTTGCAGTAACATATGGACCAGGTTTAATCGGAGCGTTACTCGTCGGTGTAAACGCAGCGAAAGCATTTGCGTTCGCACATGATTTACCACTTATTCCTGTCCACCATATCGCAGGACATATATACGCAAATCAATTAGAGCATGACGTAAAATTCCCACTCATTGCGTTAATCGTGTCAGGTGGGCATACTGAGCTCGTTAAAATGGAAGACCATTTACAGTTTGAAGTGATCGGTGAAACTCTAGACGATGCGGTAGGAGAGGCATATGACAAAGTCGCTCGTGTAATCGGATTACCGTATCCAGGTGGTCCAGAAATAGATAAGTTATCTAAAGAAGGCATCGATACGTACAATTTCCCACGTGCATTGCAAGATGAGGGATATAACTTTAGCTTTAGTGGTTTAAAATCAAACGTAATCAATACCCTTCATAATGAAAGACAGAAAAACATCGAAATTAAACCAGCAAATGTTGCGAAAAGCTTCCAGGAAAGCGTCGTAGATGTCTTAACGACAAAAACAATGCGCGCTTTAGACGAAGAAAATATAAAGGCATTAATCGTTGCTGGTGGAGTCGCAGCGAATAGTGGACTTAGAGAACGATTCGAAACGTTAACAAAAGAAAACGGAGTAGAATTATATATACCGAGTTTAAAATACTGTACCGACAATGCTGCAATGATTGGGGCCGTTGCGTACGAACAGTATAAACGTGGAGATTTCGCAGATTTAAATTTAAATGGACATAACTATATAGACATAGAAGACGTAATATACTAACACATCAGACTAAATCTGATGTGTTTTTTAATAAAAATTACGACATAATAAAAAAGTTATGCACAGTTGTGGATAACTTTGTGCATAACTTATGGATTATGTGTGTATTGTTGTGGAGAATTATTCGAGTTCTGATTTTTTAATCTCTATTTCTTCCCATTCTAATAGATTATCTTCGAGTTCAGTATTCAGTGACTCGAGCTTCTCATTCAGTTCATTTGTTTTCTCAAAATCGTTGAATACTTCTGGCTGTGTCATTTCTAATTCGACTTTTTCAATTTCTGTCTCGATTATTTCTATTCTTTGTTGAAGTTTGTCGCTTTCTCTCGATAGTTTTTGTATTTGGCTACGAAGTTCTTTTTGTCTTAGGTAATCGTCGTTAGTATCTTTCTCCACTGTTTCCTCTACAAATGCACGTTGTGCTTCTTCCTCTTCTTTTTTATGGAGATAGTATTCATAGTCACCATTTATGATTTTCGTTTTTTGCGTATCCATTTCCATAATGCGATTTGCTAGCTTTTTGATGAAGTACCTGTCGTGCGATACGGCGATAATTGTACCTGGGTAATCCATCAATGCTGATTCAAGCATCTCTTTACTTTGAATGTCTAAGTGGTTTGTAGGCTCGTCGAGTAGTAGCAAATTATTTTTTTGTAGCATGAGTTTAGCGAGTTGTATGCGTGCTTTTTCTCCTCCACTTAACTGATAGACATGCTTAAGTATGTCATCTTGTGTGAATAAAAATTGTCCGAGTATTTTACGAATATCTTGTTCTTGAAAATGAGGATACTCTTTCCACAACTCTTCAAGTATCGTGTTTTCAGAATAGAACTCTGCTTGTTTTTGATCATAGTAACCAATCGATACGTTTGTACCGTACTGGATGTCACCACTGATAGGAGGAAGTAATTTTGCGATTGTTTTAATGAGAGTAGATTTACCGATACCATTTGGTCCTAAAACGAGTAAACGATCCTCTTTTTCAACGAAGAAGTTTAAGTCGTTATTGATAACCTCGTCATATCCAATCGCAAGTTCTTTCACACGTAGTACGTCATTTCCGCTTTCCTTTTCAATGGTGAAATGAAACTGTGCTTGCCTTGTATCGCGCGTTGGAGAATCGATTCGGTCCATTTGTTCGAGCATTTTACGTCTACTTTTTGCCATACCACTCGTCGATGCACGTGCGATGTTTTTCTCGACGAACGTTTCAAGTCGTTTGATTTCATCTTGTTGTCTCCTATATAGTCCAAGCTCACGATTATAATCTTCTTCTTTTTGTTTTTGATAATTCGTGTAATTACCGTGATATAATTTTCCTTGTTGGAATTCTATTTCATAAATTTTATCGACGATACGGTCTAAGAAAAATCGGTCGTGGGATATAACGACGACAGATCCAGTATAGCGATTTAAATAGTTTTCTAGCCATTCGACAGTTTCTAGGTCAAGGTGGTTCGTAGGCTCATCGAGTAATAAAATGTCCGGGCGGTAAAGAAGCATTTTACCGAGTTGTAATCTCGTTTTTTGACCACCAGAAAATTCATTTATCGGTCGATCTAAGTCTTCTAAGCTAAAGTTTAGTCCAGTAATGACCGTTTTAATTTCAACGTCGATTGTGTAGCCATTATGAGCTTCAAAAAAGTTTTGAAGATACTCTAAACGTTTCACTTGGTCGTTATAGTCTACGTGTGTATACTCATGATTTGTTAGCCACTCTGTGACGATATCGATTTCATCTTTTACTTTTAATACGTGACTAAATGCTAGATTCATTTCTTCACGTACAGTTTTGTCGGATTCGAGTGACATTTCTTGTGTTAAATAGCCAATAGAAATATCTTTTGGTGTCGAGATATTACCGCCATCATACGATAATTCATCTGCCATAATCTTCATGAGAGTTGTTTTCCCCGCACCATTTCCACCGACAATACCAATTGTTTCTCTCGATTTAACTTCTAAATTTATATTTTTTAAAATTTCTGTTGAACCGTAATTTTTTTCAACGTTTTGCAAGCTCATGACAATCATAAAAATCCCTCTTTCTCAGTAAGTGTAGTGTACCATGTTATGTATGAGAAATACGATAAAAACCTTAAAGTCATTGACTTATATGGTATAATTAAATGACAAAATATTTGAGGTGAGTCTTTTGTTAAAGAAGCAGAAAATACCGAACGCAACATTAGATCGATTGCCTTTATACTTCAAGTATTTCAAACAAAGTGAAGACAACGGAATTGATAGAGTGTCTTCTAGAGAGATTAGCGAAGCACTTGATATAGACTCAGCAACGATTCGACGTGATTTTTCTTATTTTGGAGAGCTTGGCAGAAAAGGGTATGGATATAATGTCCATGCACTCGTTAAGTTTTTTTCAGAACAAGTCCAAGGCACAGGGATGAAGAACGTTATACTAATTGGTGTTGGTAATCTCGGAAGTGCGCTACTAAACTATAATTTTACAAAAATTCATGATAAAATAAAAATAGCGGTAGCCTTTGATATAGATCAAGATATTATTGGACAAACAATAAATGGGGTTGAAGTAAAAGATATTTGCGAGTTAGAATCCGTTGTTCAAGATATTCAAGCAGAAGTGGCGATTCTAACAGTTCCTGGTCAAGTCGGAGTTGATCTATCTTCCAAACTTGAGGCCCTTGGAATTAAAGGGATATTAAACTTCACACCAGAAAAACTTGCAGTTTCAAACGAAGTTACTGTACATAATATAGATTTAAGCGTTGAAATGCAGGCGTTATTATTCTATATGAAGCATAACAATTAGGAGGGGAAAAGATGAGCGTATTATTATTACCTATGACAATCGGCGCTGTAGCACCGGTAAGTTTAATTATCATCGCTGCAGTTGCACTTTTAATCTTCGGACCTACGAAGTTACCACAACTTGGTCGTTCAGTCGGAACTACAGTTAAAGAATTTAAAGAAGGCTTTAACGGTTTAGGAGAAGACGAAAAACCTGAAGAGAAAAAAGAAGAAGTCGTTAAAATTCAAACGAAACAAGAAGACGAAACAATTCAAAGATAGTTGATTAAAGGTGGCGAACGCCACCTTTTTTTCCGTGAGGTGGCTTTATGCAGGAAAAGAAAGAAATAATCGAGCACGTTCAAGAGTTACGTAAGCGCGTTTTATTTGTCACGTATTTCTTTGTCGCAGCGTTACTGATTGGATTTTATTTTGCAAAACCACTTGTTCATTATTTACAAAATGCACCGTGGTTAGAAATGACTGAAATGCATGCGTTTAACGTGACAGATCCGTTAAGAATTTACTTAACGATGATCGTTATTATCGCGTTTATACTAGTGCTCCCAGTAATTTTATATCAGTTTTGGGCGTTTGTTAGTCCAGGTCTATATGAAAAAGAGCGACAAGTAACACTTATATACATACCGATTGCATTCATTCTTATGATTATAGGAATGGTGTTTTCTTATTTTATCGTCGTACCGTATATCGTGAAATTTACGTTTAGTTTATCAGTTGAAATGGGGATTGTGACGACGATTGGTATTAATGATTACTTTGGCTTTTTAGTACGCACGGTACTTCCTTTTGGTATAATATTTCAAATGCCAATTCTCGTCTTATTTATGACACAGCTTGGCATTATTACGCCAATGTTTTTAAAGAAGAATAGAAAATATGCGTACTTCATCTTATTTGTCTTGGCAGCAATCATTGCGCCACCAGACGTTATGACGCATTTTTTACTAACGTTACCAATGATTTTATTATACGAAATTAGTATCACTGTATCTAAAGTAGGGTATAGACGTTATTTAAAAGCAGAAGAACAGGCGTTAAAAGAAACGTTAAAGGGGGACGAGTAGGATGAAACGAATCGAAGACTACAACAGAGAACAAATCGAAACAGCTATTGAGTCATCGATGATGAGTAAATGGCGTTTAAATTATCACGTTCAACCTGTGATGGGAATACTCGGTGCACCTTGTGGATTCTTCTACATTAATGGTCTGTACCATATCTTTTATGAATGGGAACCTGCAACTAACGAAGAAAGTGCAACGTATTTATATCACGTGACGAGTGAAAACTTAATTCATTTTAATAACGAAGGAATTAAATTACGTCCAGATGACTTATATGATAAAGATAATCTATACGGCGGGAATTTAACTTTAATCAACAATGAACTGACGCTATTTTTTACTGGTGAACAGCAAAAATCAGACGGAGTTCATACATATCAACGTGCAGGTGTTATCGATACAGATTTTAAAATCAAAAAATATCCCGCACCGATTTTAAGGGAAGTTGAACCTGGTTACAAACAATATTTTAGGAATCCATACGTATTTACACACGACGGTGAAATCAATATGATGATCGGAACAATGAACGACGAAGAGTTTGGGCGAATCATCATGTACCGTGGTAAATCACTCGAAGATTTAAAGTTTTTAGGTGAAGTCAATACAGGTTACGATATGTTTGGATATTTCTGGGAATCACCGGAGCTATTTACGTTAGATGATGCCGAAGTGTTAATGTTTAACCCGAGAGGGCTCGATAAGTTTAAACATCATTTTTGGAATATTTATCAGTCAGGATACGTCATTAATGACTTTGAATATGGATCGTTATTTGTTAATCACGATGATTATAGAGAATTTGATGGTGGATTTGATTTTTATCGACCAGTGACGACATTGGATTCTGAAGGACGACGTGTTTTAATCGCTTGGATGTCTGCTGAAGAAAGTAAGTATCCTACGGAGATTGAAGGCTATAAAAATGCACTGACAATTCCTCGCGTGTTAACGGTGAATGGAGACAGACTCATTCAAACACCGCATCCACATTTAAAAGAGTTAAGAAGAAACGAATTAAAAGCAATCGGATACTTTAACGAACATCGTAAACCACTCACAGATTTTTATGGGGACAGTTATGAGTTAATTATCGATATCAAAGAAAATAATGCACGTGAGTTATTCTTTTTACTGAGAAAGAGTAATCGTGAAGAAACGATTGTATCTTATAACAGTGAGGAACAAAAGATAACGCTTGATCGTACGTTTAGCGGCGCACTAATTTCAGGAGTAGACGGGACAACTAGAAGTATAGAGTTAACAAGACCACTCGAACGACTACAAATATTTATGGACCGCTCATCCATTGAGATTTTTATAAATGACGGAGAGCATACGTTGACAGCGAGAATTTTCCCTCGTGAAGAATCTATTGGTGTGGAAGTGATGGCAGAAGACGGCGATTGTTACGTCGAAATGACGCATTACACATTAAAAGGATTCAAAGAAGACCCTGTCATTAGTCAGCGCAAGAAGATTTAAACAACTGGAGGTAGCACTCATGTTTTCAGTATTAGAACTTATCCGTAGAAGGTATGAATATTTCACACCAGTTGAGTTAAAAATTGCAGATTTTATATTAGAACATCCAGAAGACGTGACTCATATGACGGTACAAGAAATCTCTAAAGAGAGTCAAACGAGTGACGCTGCGGTGATTCGATTTAGTAAAAGACTCGGCTTATCAGGTATTAAATCATTAAAAGTCGAACTCGCGAAAGAACTTCATTCTATTAATGAAAATCCTTTATCGAGTAATGTGCAAATAGTATCAGATAATGAGTCGACAATTTTCCAAAAAGTATTTCAAAATACGTTAAGGGTGTTACATAGTAATGACACACTAGTTGATAGAAAGAATCTAAGTGACGTTACAAAGGTAATTGCTAAAAAAGAACGTGTGTTACTATTTGGAGCGGGAGAATGTCTTCCAGTAAGTTTAGACTTTCAGAGTAAATTAATCGAATTAGATATACCGGTGTTTGTCGTTAACGATTTAACGACGTTACGAGGTCGTTTATCAAAATTTACGTCAAAAGATTGTATGATTACGATTAGTACGAATGACAATCCTGAAATTATGAAAGCGTTAAGGCTTGCGAATGAACGATCAGTAGAAACAGTATCGATTACAGATGGTAATTCATATCGAGTCGAGCGCTTATCAGATTATACGGTATTTTTCTCTGAAGAAGTGACGAATACGAACTTAATGATGACGAGTCGAATCGGGTTATATATGATACTCGATATTATATTTATATATCTCGCTAAATATAAAAAACATAACATTCTTTCATAAGTATTTATAGATTGTTTCATAAGCATTAAAGTTATGTGACAAATAGTGTTGTCGATAGAAAAACTACCTATATTTATCTATACTAAAGATAACGAATACGAGGGGGCAGGCTTATGAAACTAAAAGAATTATTGTTATTTTCGGTACTGATTATGTTATTAATTGCACCTGTTTCTTCTGCAGATGAAGAAACGAATGCTTCAGATACTGAAAACTCAGCAACTCAAGAAGAAACAAAACAAAATCAAACGAATTATGCGGATAACCCATCAGAAGCCCCTGATGAATCTACTGACTCTGATAACTCAAACGAAACTGAGAAACCACAAGAGCCAGAAACACCAGAAACAAATAAACCAGGTGAAACTGATAATGAAGACACTCAAAATCCGCCGAATAATAATGATATCATCGACACAATTGATGAACAGGTTAAAGAAGCGGATGATAACGTACTCGACGCGATTGGTGTAGAAGAAAAACCTGGAAATAACAACCCAATTGTTTCAGATGATACACTCGTAACGGATAACTCAAATACTGACACAGCTGTTACGTCAGATAAAGAGTCTAATAAAAAGTCGACATCTAAATCATCAAAGGATTCTGAAAAGAAGAAAACACCACATGGTGCAAAAGAGTTACCAGATACAGGTGTTAACGAGAATATAGAATTACTATACGTAATAGAAATTATTTTATTAAGTGCAGGACTCATGCTATTAGTAAGAAAAACTAATAAAATAAAAATCAAAAAATAAATGCCACATCTTTGATGTGGCATTTTTCTATAGACTTTTATCGTCGATATCATTTAAATAATCTTTTACGAAATCTACGACTTCTTCTAACGTTCCGTCCTCAAACGGAGATTTTAAGTTGGCAACTTTTACTAATTCACCAAATGGTAGTGAACCACCGAGTTTACATAGCGTTAAATAGTCGCCAAATGCGGCTACAAAGTCATCCATTACACGTTTAAAGAACTGTAGTGCACACACTTGTGCGAGCGTGTAGTCAATATAATAAAATGGTGACGCAAATAAGTGACCTTGACCGTGCCAAAAAGCACCATCTACATATGCAGGGATGTCTTCATAGTCTCTATCTGGTAAGTATACCGCTTCAATTTTCTTCCATTCTGCGCGGCGTTCTTCAGGTGTTAATTCAGGATTATCATATACGACGTGTTGGAATTCATCGATCGCTACACCGTACGGTAAAAATTCTAACGCACCTGAAAGATGAGAGAATTTAAATTTATCTGTATCTTCTTTAAAGAATAATTCCATCCATGGATACGTAAAGAACTCCATACTCATCGAGTGAATCTCACATGCTTCATATGTTGGCATAATGTATTCTGGAACTGAGAAGTGACGTGAAGAGTACATTTGGAATGCGTGTCCTGCTTCGTGAGTAAGCACTTCGATATCACCTTGAGTCCCGTTAAAGTTTGAGAAGATAAACGGCGCTTCATAATCTTCTATGAATGTACAATATCCTCCGCCTTCTTTTCCTTTTTTAGCCTCGACATCGAATAATTCTCGTTCTGTCATAAATGTATAGAACTCATCCGTTTCTTTAGATAATTCTCTATACATTTTTGCACCATTTTCCATAATTGCTTTAGTGCCACCTTTAGGTGTTGGGTTTCCAGATTTAAACTCATAAGCAAGGTCGTAATATTTTAAGTCTGATACACCGATACGTTCTTTTTGTCGCTTTCTTAATTCAGTAACGTAAGGAACGACGTAATCACGCACTTGTTTACGATAATTTTCTACCATCTCACGGTTATAATCGATACGGTTCATATGAACATATCCGAGTTCTGTGTAGTTGTTAAATCCAAGCTCAACAGCCATTTCATGACGTTTTTTAACGAGTTGATCATAAATATCATCGATTTCATCGAGATGTTCTTTCATGAAATTTTGTTTAGCATACATCGCAGACTTTCTCACTTCACGGTCATCGTTAATCATATACGGAGAAAATTCTGTGAGTGCAAGTTTTTTACCATCATATTCAATTTCAGCAGATGACAGTAAAATCGAATATTTCGATGTTAATACGTTAATTTCAGTCATTAAATCTTTAACTTTAGGGTCAAACCCTTTAATTTCATTATCGACTAATGCAAATAACTGTTTGCCGTATTTTTCTTCTAATTCGTCACGAAACGGACTATTTGCAAGCGCTTTATAATAATCGTTTGTTACAGAAGACAGAACCGGCAAGTTGTTATCGTAAAAATCACGCTCACCAAGATAAAACTCATCTTTCGTGTCGATAGATGCACGAACAGTTGCGATCGTAATCATCGAATGGATGTGTTTAATTTTCTCATTGTACTGATCGATAACGACTTCTGCATCTTCTACTGTTTCTGCTTTCTCAAATGCGCTTAAGAGTCCATCGACCTGTTCTCTAAATAAATCAAAATCTGGTCGTTTGTACTCAAAATCTTTAAATTTTGTTACCATAAGTTTCTCACTCCTTGATGTGGGGTACTATTATATTACTATATTATATTGGAAATGTTCATGACTTTAAAAGTAGTCGTATATAATATTTCTTTAGTATAATGAATTTATATTTAAAAAAGGAGTTTTCCAATGAAAAAATTATTAGCACCAATCGGTATTGTACTCGGGATTATCATTGTATTGGCAATCCTTATAATGCCAAAATATAATACGTTTGTTCAGTTAGATGAACAAGTCAATGAAAAAGAATCACAAATCGAAACGCAGCTTCAGCGTCGTGGAGATTTAATTCCAAACTTAGTTGAAACAGTGAAAGGCTATGCCTCACACGAAAAAGAAGTGTTTCAAGATGTTGCGGATGCACGTGCACGTTTAGCAGGTGCAAACGGAGTAAATGAGTTAAGCGAAGCAAACGATCAAATGACGAGTGCTTTATCTCGTTTACTCGCTGTTGCTGAAAATTATCCTGACTTAAAAGCGAACGAACAATTTACAGGATTACGTGATGAGCTTGCAGGTGCTGAAAACAGAATCGCAGTCGCACGTCAAGATTATAACGAATCAGTAAATGAATATAATAAACAAACACGTGTGTTCCCAGGGAACATTATCGCTATGATTTTTAATTTTGAGAAGAAAGACTACTTTAAAGCAAGTGAAGGTGCAAAAGAAGTGCCAGGTGTAGATTTTAACACGAATCAAGAGGATAACTCTGGTGATGAGTAATGAAGCGGATCATTCCACTTCTTCTCATCATTATATTAACAACACCAGTCGCAACGGCAGCACGCGTTGAAATGCCGAAACTCGATACGTCGCATTATTTTGTTCAAGATAATGCGCACGTATTAGATGAGTCGACAATTTATGAGTTAAATGAACTAGGGTCCCATTTAGAAAAGGGGACCGGAGTAGAAATGTTGCTGATGACGATGGACTCAACAGGGCAAGAGCATCGTCAAGACTTTGCACTACGCGCTCTTCGAGAATACGGTGTCGGTAAAAAAGAAAGAGATAACGGTATCGTTATACTATTTAATAACGACAACGACAATGAATTTAATAACCGAGGAATTGACGTTCAAGTAGGTTATGAAATTGAAGGGTATTTAAATGATGCTAAAATCGGTAAAATTATCGACGACTACGCACTAGAAGATGCTAAACGAGGAGATTACGACAAAGCATTAAAAAATCTCTATAAAGCACTATACGAAGAAAGTTTAAATGCCTATGGATACGATGAAGAAACCGGTGAATTCACAAACGAACAGCCAGAAGAAACTTCTAATGATGATGAGTTCTATACATTTTTATTTAATACGCTCATTTTAGTAATTGTTATTACAATATTATTTTACATTATGAATAAAAACAACCGAGGTGGACCACCACGTGGAGGTAGACGACGTCCGTCTTATCGCCGAAGTGGAACACCGATATTCTTCCCTTCAGGTAGAAGTGGCGGTGGATTCTCCGGCGGTAGCGGAGGATTTGGTGGCTTCGGAGGAGGAAGCGGCGGAGGCGGAGGCGCTGGCCGTGGATTCTAGACTAACCTTGACATAAAGATGTCAAGGTTTTTTTATGTAGTATCGATTTATAGATGTTAAAATTAAGAGAGGAGGGATAACATGCTAACAAACGAAGAAAAAGATCTCGTTAAAGCAACAGTTCCATTATTAAAAGAACATGGCAGTGAAATTACGAGTACATTTTATCAGCGTATGTTCGAAAATCATGATGAATTATTAAACATGTTTAACCAAACAAATCAAAAATTTGGTGATCAACCAAAAGCACTCGCAAACACAGTTCTTGCAGCTGCAGAGCATATCGATAATTTAGAAGCGATTGTACCTGCAGTCATCGGAATCGGTCATAAGCATCGTGCATTAAATGTAAAAAAAGAACATTATCCTATCGTCGGTAAATATTTACTCATCGGTATTAAAGAAGTACTTGGCGACGTAGCAACGGATGATATCATTAATGCTTGGGCAAAGTATTATAATCAGATTGCTCAAATATTTATTGATGTAGAAGAAAAAATGTATGAAGAAGCAGCTTGGGATGGGTTTAAATCATTTACTGTAAAAGAAAAAGAGTATTTGACAGATGATGTGATTAGATTCACTGTTGATAATGATGAAGCACTACCTGAAATCATTCCTGGTCAGTATATTACAGTGAAAGTTAAACCAAACGATTATCCATACGAAGCTTTAAGACACTATTCGATTTGTTCAATTAATACAACGAATGGTTTACAATTTGCCGTTAAACGTGAAGGTGAAAAAGACGAAGCAGGCGTAGTTTCTCATTATTTATTTGATGAATTAAATGAAGGAGATATCATTGAACTTTCAGCACCAGCTGGTGATTTCTTACTCGATCATTCAGATGAGAAACTGTTATTTATTGCTGGAGGTGTTGGTTTAACGCCGATTATGTCTATGGTAGAGAGTGCCGTAAAACATAATAAAGACATTGATTTAATCATATCAACGACTGATGAAACAACACTACCATTTAAAGAAGAACTAGAATCATTAAAAGACAAAGTAAATATCACAATTAGATATACTAAAGATGATGGCTACTTAACAGCAAATGATATTAGTAGTTATGATGATTATTCAATTTATATATCAGGTTCATTAGCATTTAACCAAGCGATGATTAATGCTTCTCTAGACAATGAATATGATATGAGTAAAGTACATTACGAAGCATTTGGACCAAGAATGAGTCTAGCAGTATAGTTCAATTTTCCGATGAAAAAGTGTAAAATTAAATAGAGTCCAAAAGAAATCCCTTTAAGTGATACTTAAAGGGATTTTGTATATATTAATATTTGAACTTTAATGTATTGGAGTAATGTTATGAAAAAAGTGCTCATATATGACGGAGACTGCGATTTATGCAGTCGGTTTATCAATCTAGTAGTTAAAGTGAATAAAAATGATGACTTATATATTACGGACTTTAATTATGATAAAAACCTTAGAAGATTAGGTGATTAGATGAATAATGATGTTCCTTTTAATCTTGATCTTACTAACGTTAACATTAGTCCTTATCTTTATGTAGAAAATGAAAATAGAGTAAGATTTGATTTTGATAATATAAATAATTTTATTATTAATTTTATTATTGACCAGTTTAAAAATGAAGAATTATTAAATATACTTTACCTGTCTAATGTTTCAGTCAACAAATTTTCACAAGATTCATTGAATTTAGCCACAAAAGAATATTTAAACTTATATGAATCCTCACATTTATGGGAAGAAAAAATAATTAATGTCATTGATGATGGAGATTTAATAGAATATACTTTTTCTGAAATAAAAGATGTGAATATAAGCGCCGTTTATGATTATTATTTATATATGAAAACAACAGAAGCTCAAGATAATTATCTTTATTTTTATAACAAAAATTTTATTATTAATATGAATAGTGATGTTCTTGATATTGTTACTAACAATGAAGAAATTATTAAAAATATAAAAACTTCAATTATTTCTTATGATAAATATCATGAGTAGCTTAATAATGCTAATTCTATTTGGTAGATATTACCAGTATCTACACGAAGCGTTTGGACCAAGAAGGAGTCTTGCAATATAGTTTAATTTTCCGATGAAAAAATGTAAAATTAAATAGAATCCAAAAGAAATCCCTTTAAGTGATACTTAAAGGGATTTTGTATATATTAATATTTGAACTTTAATGTATTGGAGTAATGTTATGAAAAAAGTGCTCATATATGACGGAGACTGCGATTTATGCAGTCGGTTTATCAATCTAGTAGTTAAAGTGAATAAAAATGATGACTTATATATTACGGACTTTAATAGTGAATGGTTTAAACAGCTGCCATTTAATATCGACGCTGAAAGTGTGTCGTATATTTCTAAAGATAAAATATATAATAAATCAAACGCGGTCATTCATATGCTTATGGACGCCAATCGCCTATTTAAGCCGATCGTTATATTAAAAATTATCCCTAAAATTTTTAGAGATAAACTATACGACCGCTTAGCAAATAATAGATATAAATATAAAAGTGCATGTTCGGTAAAGTCTGTAAAATTTTACCGAATGTATTTAAAATAAAACTCTCAAGAAATTCTTGAGAGTTTTACTTATATTATCGTATTGAATATAGTTTTAATGATAATTAAACCGTTCGTTTGAAGTTGTTCGAGTTTTTCAATTTGATCTTTAAAAGTCAGTTGTAGTAGTACAACACATCCATTCATTAGCATATGAACGACGATTGGCACGAGTAGTCGATTTGTCATTACGTAGACAAAACTAAAGACATAGCTCATTCCGACGTAAATTAAAATGTGCGTAAAGTCAAAATGCGCGATAGCAAAAACAAATCCTGAAATCAAACCTGCAATTAAAAATGCAGCGATTTTATTCATCGGGAGTCTCTCGTATATTTCAGCGAAAATTGCGCGTCTAAACACATATTCCTCGATAATCGGACCGATGACTGCTACAAAGAAAATCATATATGGCATGTTAGAAATCATTTCCATAATATGCTTTGTGTTTTCACTTTCCAGTGGATTTCCTAATAGGTGAATGTTAATTTGTGCAGTAATGATTTGTACACCGTACGCAAGTATTAGGCCTCCAAAGATCCATGCGACCGTTTGAAGAGGTGGGGTTTTAACACCACTTTCAAAAATGTTTTTATCTTTGTGGATATTACCTAAAACTAAAATAACGATAAGTCCGATAATGTAAATAACAAACTGATAGGGCATATATAAGCTTAAAATTTCCTGAACACTCGCACCAGGATTTTTAAGTGCGATATAAATTTGAATTGGAATACCTGCGATTTGAATGACCCCAAACATCACGACAATAAATAAACTATATATAGTTCTATTCATAAACAATCTCCTTAAAATAAGTCTTTAAACAATAGTACCATTTTACAATATAAAACATGAAAACGAAATGCTATAACTTGAAATTTGACTATCTTTGATGTACTATAAAAATCAGTTAGCACATTACAATGATGAGTGCTAAAAGACGATTATTGAGGAGGCTATAACAATGTTACGACCTTTAGAAAATAGAGTGATTTTAGATATTAGTAAATATACAAAAGAAGAAACAACGTCTTCAGGTATTATTTTAACTGGAGATTCTTCAAAAGAAGAACCGGTCTATGGTGTAGTTGTTGCAGTAGGACCTGGACGTACGTTAGATAACGGAGAAATTTTAAAAATAGATGTTAAAGAAGGCGACAAAGTCGTTTACAACTCATTTACAGGAACAGAAGTGGATTACGAAGGGAAAAGTTATTTAATCGTACCCGCACAAGATATTTTAGCAGTAGTAGAATAAGGAGAGATATGAATGGCTAAGGAACTTAAATTTTCTGAAGATGCACGTCAATCGATGTTACGTGGAGTTGAAAAACTCGCAAATGCAGTTCGAGTCACACTTGGACCTAAAGGACGTAACGTCGTTTTAGATAAACAATTTACAGCACCTCTCATTACCAATGACGGTGTGACAATCGCAAAAGAAATCGAGTTAGAAGATCGCTTTGAAGATATGGGCGCAAAACTCGTTTCTGAAGTTGCGACTAAAACAAACGACATCGCAGGAGATGGCACAACAACAGCAACAATTCTCGCTCATGCAATGATCGAGGAAGGGCTTAAAAACGTTACAGCAGGTGCAAACCCTGTCGGCATTCGCCGTGGTATTACAAAAGCTGTTGAAGAAGCGGTAAAAGCACTAGAAGACATTTCAAAACCAGTACAAGATAAAGAATCGATCGCTCAAGTCGGTGCGATTTCAGCAAACGATAAAGAAGTCGGAGAATTCATCTCTGAAGCGATGGAAAAAGTCGGTAATGATGGTGTCATTACTATTGAGGAGTCTCGTGGGTTAAACACGGAGTTAGAAGTCGTTGAAGGGATGCAGTTTGATAGAGGTTATTCATCTCCATATATGGTGACAGACTCTGAAAAGATGATCGCAGAACTCGATAATCCATATATCCTCATTACAGATAAAAAAATCACGAACTTCCAAAACGATTTACTACCTATTTTAGAACAAATCGTTCAACAAGGACGTCCAATTTTAATTATTGCAGATGACGTTGAAGGGGATGCACTTGCGAACCTCGTGCTAAATAAATTACGTGGTACATTTACGGCAATCACTGTAAAAGCACCAGGATTTGGTGACCGTCGTAAAGCAATGCTCGAAGATATCGCAATTTTAACAGGTGGCCAAGTCATCACTGAAGACTTAGGACTCGAGTTAAAAGACGCTAGCTTAGATATGCTCGGTACAGCTTCAAAAGTACATGTCGATAAAGAAAACACGACAATTGTAGAAGGAAGCGGAGACGAAACAACAATTAAAGGTCGCGTCTCTCAAATTAAAGCACAACTTGAAGACACAGATTCAAGTTTTGATAGAGAAAAACTTCAAGAACGCTTAGCAAAACTTTCAGGAGGCGTTGCGGTCATTAAAGTCGGTGCGGCAACAGAAACTGAAATGAAAGAACGTAAACTTCGTATTGAAGACGCGTTAAACTCAACACGCGCTGCAGTCGAAGAAGGAATTGTATCAGGCGGTGGAACTGCACTGATTGAGGTGTATGACAAAGTCGCATCACTAGACGCAGAAGGCGATGAAAAAACAGGAATCAATATCGTACTAAAAGCACTCGAAGCACCAGTGAGACAAATCGCAGAAAACGCAGGACTTGAAGGTTCAGTCATCGTAACGAAACTAAAAGAACAAACAGGTGGCGTTGGCTATAACGCAGAAACGGACGAATGGGTGAATATGATTGAAGCGGGAATCGTCGACCCTAAAAAAGTGACACGTTCAGCACTCCAAAACGCAGGCTCAATCGCATCAATGTTCTTAACAACAGAAGCGGTCGTTGCTGATATACCAGAAGAAGACAACATCGGAGACATGGGCATGGGCGGCATGCCAGGAATGATGTAATCCATTTGACCTATCATCTTTTTTGATGATAGGTTTTTTAATTTTATAAATATTTCTTAAATCAATACAAATTTGTTGAACGATAATTTACAATCTGTTTACTCCTTTCTAAAAGTAAATTCATTCATTTCCTGTATAATAATAATAAAATAGGTATCGTGAGGTGTTCTTATGACAAAAAAGAATTATCGTAGGCGAAGATTTGTCGGGTTGACTGTTGGTGTGGTGGCGATACTCGTTGCTATCCCGCTTTTCGTTGGCGTCTATTCGCTCGTTAAGCCACTCCCTGACGGGATGTCTACGCAGTCTGATTTTGTTAAAACAGATGATTTGGATATTCTCTATGATGTGACTTATGAGGATAAAAACAGTGCTGTCCATCATGAACAGGAAATCGTTGATACAATGTACGAAGTGATTGATAATGCTGAGGATTTTATCGTTTTAGACAAGTTTTTATTTAATGATGACTATAATCACGACACATTGGAGTTTCCTACGTTATCAGAGGATTTTGCTGAACGTTTAGTTCAGAAGAAGAAAGATTCTGATATTCCAATTACCGTCATCACAGATCCCATCAACTCTTTTTATGGTACATATGACACGCGCGTATACAAAAAATTACGTGATGCTGGAATTGATGTTGTCGAAACGGACCTGTCTAAATTAAGAGATTCTAACTATCTATACGGTGGTTATTATAGGACGTTTTTTACTTGGATAAAACCAGGTGGTCTGAAAATTTTACCAAACGCAGTTCGTCCGATGGATGACAAAGTGGGTATTGGGAGTTATTTAAGACTCTTAAACTTCAAAGCCAATCACCGCAAGACAATCATGAATGAAAAAGAGGCCGTCATTGCGTCACTAAATCCGCATGATGGTTCGAGCTTACATTCAAATATCGCTGTGAAGTTTTCTGGAGATACTTTGAACGACCTATTAAAAAGTGAAACAGCTGTTTTAGATTTTTCAGGATATGATACATCTAAAATTAAGAATTACGAAGTTGAAACTGATAAAAACACGGGGGAATACGAAATTTCTCTCGTCACTGAAGGTAAGATTAGAGAAGCGCTAATAGATACAGTCAATCAAGCTGAAGCGGGGGACTCTCTTAAAATCGGTGTGTTTTATCTTTCAGATCGCGGTTTAATTAAAGCACTGAAGAAGGCGTTAGATCGCGACGTAAAAGTGCAAATTATTTTGGATATTAACCAAGATGCTTTTGGTAATGAGAAGAATGGTATTCCAAACAAGCCGGTTGCGAGTGAGTTAATGAATTATAAAAACCCTCCAGAAATTCGTTGGTATAAATCTCATGGCGAGCAGTATCATGCAAAGTTTATGATGCATGATAATGGTGAAGATTCAACTTTAATCCTCGGTTCATCTAACTTCACAAGACGTAACCTGAAAGACTTAAATTTAGAGACAGATCTCGTTGTTAAGGCAAAATCAGAAAGCGAAGAAATGATTTCTATGAACGACTATTACGATAGACTTTGGAATAACAAAGATGGTGTTTACACACTCGATTATGAGAAAGAATCTGAAGATAATATAATGAAAAGAATTTTATATAGAATTCAAGAAGGACTCGGTCTCTCTACATTTTAACGAAGACATTTGTCTTGGTTTTTTATATTATAGAAACTATACATAATTTTCTGTTTGGTTACTTTGTGATAAAGGTAACGGTATTGAAGTATATGTGGATAGAGATAGAGACACATGGACTTGGTCTAACGGACAAGTGGCGATGGACACTCTTGCATTAGACTTTGCTGGAATTGTTGAATCAAGTGGTAATACAGAGTGGGCAGGTATGCCAGAAGGTATGATTATCGGACACTTGCACCTTAAAGGTGGAGACGAAATCAAAACGGATTTCTATGGAAATTATGGATTTTCAGTTGTTTCTATTCGATGTATATGAGACTCTAGGATTAGATAACCCAGACATTTCAATACTTTCGGATAATTTTTTGGAAGATGTTCGAGCATTACCTCAGAAAAACTTAGCAGTAGAACTATTAAATCGTCTGTTACAAGGGAAAATTAAAGCTGTTCAGAAAACGAATTTAGTTAAAGCAAAGAAGTTTTCAGAGATGCTAGAAAATGCAGTTAACCAGTACAATAAACGTGCAATCGAGACGTCTAAAGTCATTGAGGAACTGATTGAACTAGCAAAAGAAATGAATGAGTCATATAAAATAGGAGAAAATCATGGCATGCTTAAAGAAGAAGTTGCATTCTATGATGCACTTTCTTCACATGATACAGCAGAAGAAGTTCTTGGTGATGAAGTATTACGAGCAATCGCACATGAACTTACAAAATCTGTTAAAGAAAACATGAGTATAGACTGGAACTTACGTGAATCAGCAAGAGCAAAAATGCGCATCACTGTAAGAAGATTATTAAAGAAATACGGTTACCCACCAGATTTGCAAAAGATGGCAGTGGAAACAGTAGTAAAACAGGCAGAATTGATGGCGGAGAATATTTAAGTCTTTGAGATTATATCGAAAGGAGACAATAGGGTTGGTAGGAGGATTCGTAGGGGGGACACTCGGTTTATTAGGTGTTATTATTTCTATATTTTTTCATATAAATTGAATTTTTAATTAAGGAACTTATAGATATTCTGTAAAACAGATAAAAAGGTGATGTAGTTATGGATATAATCATTCGAAAAATGTTAGAGGCTGATATTCCAGACGTTCAATATGTTGCTAAAAAGAGTTGGAATGCTACATATCAAGGTATAATTCCAGAAGATGTACAAAACAGCTTTCTAAAGGTTGCATATAGTGATGAGATGTTGAAAAAACGACTTGATCAAATTATATTCGTGGCAGAACATGATGAAAAAATCATTGGTTTTATAAATTTCAAAGAAACGGAACAACCAAACACATATGATTTATCAGCAATATACATATTACCAGATTACCAAGGAAAAAGAATCGGTAGTCGGCTGATAGCTCATAGTATTGAGCCAATCAAAAATTTTGAAAAAATCTTTCTAGAAGTTGAAAAAGATAATATCAATGCGGTTAATTTCTATAAGAAGCTAGGTTTTAAAATTGTAGACGAATATAACGATGACTTTGATGGCCATATCCTAAGAACATTAAAAATGTCTCTTTCAAAAGTCCGTTGAAAAAACTATATAATTATGAGGAGATTATCCAATGACTCGGAGAAATATAATCTTAATACTTCTTTTAATCAGCTTCATCATGATGCTACTCGCGGCACTGATACCAGAACAACTTGGTGGATTCTTATTTTTATTTTACATCATTCCAGGAATCTTATTTTTTGTAAGTGCAGGGATGATTGCGTATAAGAAGGATTAACATATAAATAAAAACACCCCAGCCCTGCAAATGGTAGCGGGGAAAGGGTGTTTAAGAGTGAGTCCAGCCCTGTACATGGTAACGGGGAAAGATATCACTCATTAGTATATAATGTTAATATATATATAATATATGAGCTGTTCATATTTGTCAAAGGTTTTAAACAAGGATGGAGAGTTTACATTGAAATATGAAATCTATTTTGATGAATCAAATAAGTTAGATCAGAAAACTGATAATTATTCATATTACGGTGCTTTAGGTGCGAGCATACAGATAATAGATAAATTAAATGATAACGTAAGTCAAATAAATGGCAGTTTGAACTCTAAAAGTGAATTGCATTTCGTTAATTATACAAATGATGATAAATTCATAAAATATTTTGAAGTTATAAGCTATGTTTTAAATCAAGATATTAAAATAAATATAATGATTGTAGATAATAATGATGCTAAAGAAATTGCTGAAAAAATGAATATATCAATTGTTGAATTGAGAGAATTGTTTTATGTTAAAATTCCAGAAAGACTTTTTTATGGATTGGCAAGAAATTTAAACTCTAATGAATCAATAGATATTATAATTGATGAGAATAGTGAATATGAAAAAATAAACTTAATGACAAAATTAGAAGAACAGATGAATGCTCATTCTGTATATCGAAATAAAGGATATAAAGTTAGTTCAGTAAAACAAAAAAGCTCTGAAAATGAGATTCCATTACAAATCATCGATACTATAATGGGGATAATTGTTTTTTTAGTAGAAAGAAATTTTGAGGAACAGTCTAGCAAAGCTAAGATAATAAAAAGTGATTTAATCTATCGACTATTAATCCATAATAATAACTTAGAGAAGCTGCATAATTTAGTTAATTTATATAAATGGAACAATAAAAGTGAAGATATTACTTTGTTAGATTTGAGCAAGTATACTGGAAGTTTTATCATCATGAAAGCCGAATATGATATTAAAGAAATAACTAGATTATCAAAAATAATGGCTAAATATCCTAATAAAGTTACAAAGTTCTATAGAGAGAAAATGAAGTATTCAAATCGTCAACTTAGGCAATTGAAAGGTTATATTTCTGAACTAGAAGACAAAGGAAGAAATAATTTTTAGAGGAAATTTTTTCATTTACAAATTTAGAAAAAGAATATCTCAAGTTAGCAGTGAATCTTGCTGAACAAGCATGAGATAAAGGTGATCAGCCGTTTAGTTCAGTACTTGTGAGTAAAGCAGATGAAGAACTGTTTAAACACTACTATAGAATCGCTAGTGGAGATAACACGACGTATACGGGACTTTGTATTGTGCAGTGGTTATTCTTAAATTTTTCTTAAGATAAGGGAGTATACATGCCAGGCGAGCACCGACCTATGAATTCTACAGCTCATTGTTAAGCCTAGATTAACATAGTGCAGCTATTTTTATAGACACAAGAAATCCTTTGAACTAACCTATAAAAATTAAACAGAGAGTAAGTAGAAATAATAGAAGGAAATCTGAATTAATTCGATATAACAAAGCCCACGCAAAAATTTTTCTGCGTGGGCACTTTTAATATTAATCTTCATTAAGTTTCTTCACAGCTAAATTTATTGACTTACTGTATAAATCTAGCAGCTTTCAATTCATCATTTCACTTATTAATAATTCGCTATATATTATTTAGTTTTTGTTAAATATGATATGTTATAAAACATTCTAGAGAATATATTTATAAATATAAACTTGTTTAATAAGTCTTCTATTTATCAAATAATCTATATTTTTTTGAATCTATTATATTTTCCGTTTTTCCAAGAATATTGATTTTAACAGATTGTTGGGGTTCATTTTATGTCGTTTTACTCATTATCTTTTACCAGGGATGATGTAACAGCGAATTTAAGCTTATTTCCAAATGACTAGGCTTTTTATCGTTTAGATTGTTATAATTTAATTACATATTAAAAGTTGGAGGTTTAATTATGAACATGCGAAAGATTATATTAATAATGATAGTCATCAGCTTCATCATGATGCTACTCGCGGCACTGATACCAGAACAACTTGGTGGATTCTTATTTTTATTTTACATCATTCCAGGGATCTTATTTTTTGTAAGTGCAGGGATGGTTGCGTATAAGAAGGATTAGTTTTCAAATAAAAAGCACGCGCTGAGGGATTCTTCAGGTTGCGTGCTTTTTATGCTATTTCTTTGTTTCTACATGTTCTAATCCGCTTCCTAGAAGGGCCATCGCGATTTCTGTGTAGTTTCGTGCTTCTTCTTTAGCACTTTCATCTACTTGCTCAATACCCATTAACTGAAGAACTTTATCTAGATCTTTAACTTTTTCATAGTCCATGACGCCTTCTACTGTGAATTTATCATCTTCGAATTTCATATCAAAATTCACACCGTCAAGTTTGTTTAACTCTACATAATTTTTTGTGATATCTTTAAATTGTTCTTCTGCAGCTTTTTTATCTGCTAAGCCAAGCGATTCATATGACTGTTCGTTATAAGTTGTCTGTTTTAAAATTTTGTTGTTTCCGTCTTGTAAAACAGAAACTTCATAAATATAGCCTTCTTGTTCGAGAAGGAATACTTCAGTCGATTCTTCACCTTCAAGATAATATCCTTGTTTTTTAAAGTTATCTACGCTTAATTCATAGCTTACAAACTGTGATTCTGTACCAGAGTCAGGTAGTGATGACACTACACTGAGATCTGCGACTGTGTAGTCGACTTTGAATGTTTCGATGAAAGTATCATCATTAAATTCTACTGAGTATTCGACACCTTCTTGGTCTTTATATTTTTTTTCATCACCGAATTCTTTAATCTTTTCTTGTGCCTCTTTTTTGTCTTTCACACCAAGTGTGCTGTATTCGCCCTCAGTGACCTGGTTTTGTTCCAGTAATACGTCATCTGCATGTTTCATTTCGATTGTACTAAGTAAGCCGTCTGCTTCTTTTTTCATGATGTTAGTCGTAGCTTTCGACTCATCATATTCAGGTTTCTTAGATGACTCACTATTCTCTTCGCCCTCAGTGTCTGTCGATTCTTCTTTCTCAACTTCCTCTGTCTTTTCGTCCGCTGACTCATTACTAGTATTCGTGTCTTTATCTTCATTAGAAGAACACGCAACGAGCGTTATAAAAGATAGGGCCAACAGGACCATCCAAAACTTTTTCATTTAAATTTCTCCTCTCAAATATGTAGTAATTAAAGCAAAATTACTAACAGGTCTCATTTAAGGAACTTAATCAAAAACCGTTACGGCAGTGTTCCTTATTCTTAAAATTACCTAATTGAGATATTTTTAAACTCAAAATTATAAAATAATAGACGAGGTTGGACTTATGCCTGACTCAATTCAGTGATTTATAATCTGTTTCAGACTAGAATAGAAAGTAAGTATAGAAAGGATTAGGAGTGTAATTATGCTGACAAATAAAGAAAAAGAATATCTTGAACTCGCTGTTAGTCTTGCAGAAGAGGCGTTAAATAAAGGAGACCAACCGTTTGGTTCAGTGCTTGTTAGTAAGGAAGGGGAGATACTATTTAAAGACCATAATAGAATTTCTACCGGAGATAATACGAAGCACCCTGAACTTCATATCGCACAGTGGGCGAGTGTGAACTTATCTGAGGAAGAAAGAAAAGAAGCGGTCGTGTACACTTCAGGCGAACACTGTCCGATGTGCGCAACTGCACATGCAATAAACGGACTAGGTAAGATTGTCTATGCAACGAGTAGTGCACAGTTTAGAGAGTGGCAGAAAGAATTCGGAGTAGAAGCTGTACGCGTGAGGCCCTTAAAAATTACAGATATTGCTGAAGATATCGAAGTAATTGGTCCAGTTAAAGAATTTGAAGATAGAGTAAAAGCACTTCATAAGGAGTACTATAGAAAATAGAGTTTTAGAGTGGTTTTTCATCTTTTTAGGGGTGGTTCGGACGAATCGTCGGCGAGATGAAAAACTCCCCGTCGCT
>NZ_KV793639.1:0-10220 GCF_001808485.1 Nosocomiicoccus sp. HMSC09A07 | reverse complement strand
CGTCGGCGAGTTTTTGGTACACCGACGCAAAATGACGAATCGTCGGCGAAAAACCGAAAATCTCGAAATTCACCGACGATTCGGTGATTCCCGTCGGCGAATAGAAATTTCGCCGACGATAGTGCTGTCTGCGTCGGTGGGAACTGAGATTCACCGACGATTCCCCAAAATTCCAAAAAACCCTCATCAAACTACATCCGAAACCTACAAAAATAAGCGCACTCCCATGAGTGCGCTCTATTATTTTGCGTCATCTTCTGCCGCTTCATATATTTGATCTTTTATTTCATCGCTTGGTTCTAAGTTAAAGTTTAATACGATATTTAAAATGATTGCCGATAAACTACCCATTACAATTCCGCTTTCTGTGATAACAGAAATACTTGACGGGAGACTACTAAAGACGTCTGGTACTGCAGTGACTCCAAGCCCGAGTGCGAGTGAGATCGCGACGACCATTAAGTTATTTTGGTTTTCAAAGTTTACTGTGCTAAGCATTTTGATTCCGTATGCACTGACCATTCCGAACATCGCAATCATTGCGCCACCTAAGACGGATTCTGGTATTGCGAGTGTTGCTGCTCCAATTTTTGGCATTAGACCGAGAATCATTAGCATAACTCCAGCGATGTAAATAATTTTCAATTTACGTACACCAGACAGTTGAATGAGTCCGACGTTTTGACTGAATGTTGTATAAGGCAGTGAGTTAAATAGTCCTCCGAGCATAATCGCAAAACCTTCTGCACGGTATCCACGTTTTAAATCTGCTTCACGAATTTCTTTATCAGTAATATCTCCGAGCGCGAAATAGACTCCTGTAGATTCTACTAAACTCACCATCGCAACTAATATAAGCGTCAGTATCGGTACTAAGTGGAATTCTGGTGTTCCGAAGTAAAAGGCGACCGGTAAGTGTAACCATGATGCCTCTTTTACTGGAGATAAATCGACTTGTCCGAAAAAGGCTGCAATAATCGTCCCGACGATGATTCCAATTAATATCGCGATGGATGCGAAAAATCCGCGTGCAAATTTTAAAACGACGAGTATAATAAGTAACGTTATAAATCCGAGCGAGACATTTTCAATCGATGCGAAATCTTCTGCACCTTGGCCTCCAGCGAGGTTATTTAAAGCAACTGGAATGAGTGTTAAACCGATAATTGTGACGACCGTTCCTGTTACAACTGGAGGGAAGAATTTTATCAGTTTACTAAAGTATCTTGCGACGATAACGACGAATAACCCTGCGGATAAAATTGCCCCGTACACACTTTGGATACTATATGTATTTGCAATGTTGATGATCGGTCCGACGGCGGTAAATGCACATCCTAGTACGACTGGGAGTCCAATTCCCATAAATTTGTTTTTCCATACTTGTAAAATAGTAGCGACACCGCACATCATAATATCAATTGAGATTAAATACGTCAGTTGTGCAGTCGTTAGGCCAATCGAGGAACCAACGATTAACGGCACGATCACGGCACCTGCGTACATCGCAAGTACGTGTTGCAGTCCGAGTGAAGCATCTTTAAGATGCTGTCTTTGCTCCATTAATTGTCACCTACGAATTTGACTTGTTTATCGTACATCGACACGATGCGTGCAAGTGACTCTACGCGGTATCCTTTATCGCGTAAAATTTTACCGCCACTTTGGAATGCCTTTTCTATGACGATTCCAACACCGACAATTTCTGCACCGGATTGCTCAACGACATCAATTAGAGCACCTGCCGCTTCACCGTTTGCTAAGAAGTCATCGATGATGAGTACTTTATCATCTTTACTTAAAAACTTTTTCGCAACTGCGATCGTGTTCGTCTCTTGTTTTGTATATGAAAACACTTGTGACGTATATAAGTCATCGCTTAACGTTAACGATTGTCTTTTACGTCCGAAAACGACAGGGATATCTAAAAGTAAACCGACCATCACAGATGGTGCGATCCCTGAAGATTCGAGTGTTAATACTTTGTTGAACTCGACGTCTTCAAATCGGTTAATAAACTCTTGTCCAACTTCTTTCATTAATAGAGGATCGATTTGGTGATTTAAAAATGAATCAACTTTCAGTACATTTTCGTTTAATGCTTCACCGTCATTTAATATGCGCTGTTTTAAAAGGTCCATAGTAATCTCCATTCAATTTATTAGTGTATAAATAATATCAAACTCTTCCCTTTATAACAATATCGTTAACGCTTCTTCGGATGAAAAACTTTCGCGTCTAATCGTCCGGCGTTCTCAATTTCTAAAGCGAGTTGTAGTAATTTATCTTCTTCACCTTTACGTGCGATAAACATGCTTCCGACAGGTAAGCCTTCGTCTGTATTATATAGCGGAAGACTAATTGCGGGTTGACCGGTTAAGTTGAGCGTCCATGTGTACGGGCTATAAGCGCTGCTCGTTTTAAAGACGTCTTCAAAAATATGGGATACTTCATCGTCTGATAAACTTTCTATATTTTCGAGTTTTTTAAATGCCTCATCTGATGGTTTGAACTGATCGATGTCTTTTGTCGGACCATTCATTGTTGGTGTTAAGTAAAAGTCATAGCCGTTATCGTCTAAAAATCGGTGATACTGTTCACTTAACGTATCCCAGTAGCTAAGTGACTGTGTGTACATCCAACCAGGTACTTTTAAGCCTGCATAGTACATACCGTATGAGATAAGTTCGACATCGTCTTTTGTAATCTCACGGCCTAAACTTTGCTCCATAGATTTAAACATCGAAGCAGTTTCTACCATGTTCATAGTGAAGTATGAATGAATTGCTTTTTGCCCGTCGATTGAAACAGTATCTTCGACAACTTCGTGACCGAGTGATTCAAGCACTTCGACTGTATATTTTAAGCTTTTAACAGCTTCATCGTTTACTTCTGAACCAATGGGAGATTCCGCACTATACGCAATTTTTAAGCGTTTCTTAGGTGGTGTAAGTTCACAGAACGTAAGTGGTGGAGCGATATACGGCGCTGCAGGTGGCTGGACGTCCATCATCTTTAGAAGTTCGTACGTTTCTCTTACTGATTTTGTTAAAAAGAAATCAATGGACGCACCTTGCCATTGTCTATAACTTCCTGGACCGCTTGTGACGCGTCCTCTTGTCGGTTTTAGTCCGATTAAACCGTTAAAACTTGCCGGTATACGAATCGAACCACCTCCGTCACTCCCTGAAGCAGCAGGGACGAGTCCAGCTTTTAACGCAGCTGCCGCGCCACCACTAGATCCACCTGAAGAGAGTGCTCGACCAAATGGTGCGTAGGAATTTCCGAAAAGGTCCGAATCAGTGACCATCTTAAACCCGAATTCTGGGACGTTTGTTCGTCCGACAATGACAAATCCGTTGTCGATGAGCCTTGTGACAAAGTTACTCGAAGTTTTTGCGATGTAGTCTTTAAATAAATAGGAACCATTTGTCGCTTTAATACCTTCTTCTTCTTGCCCGAGGTCTTTAACGACAATTGGCACCCCGTAAAATGGAGGCAATGTTTTTATTTCTTCTGAAGATAAAGTACTTAACACTTTGTCCATTTCTTGTGCAGTACGGAGTGCTCTATCTTTTTGTATATGAACGACAGCGTTCATATCGTCGTAATGTTCGATATTATGTAACGCACGCTCGACGAGCTCTGTCACGCTGACTTCTTTTTGTTTTACTTTTTCGCTATAGTATAATGAATCGTGATGAAATAATGTCATGAGAATTCTCCTTTACGTCTTTACAGATTAGTATATATAAGAAAAGTAGTTTTAAAAAGGAAGGTGCCACGAAATGGACCGTTATGAGTATTTAGGGACTGTGAAGTATCATTTACAATCACTGCCAACTAAACGACAAGATAAAATAATCGAATCGTTATTGAATCGCTTTCGAGACAGTGAGGATGATGACGCACTAATAAAAGAATTAGGTGCCCCGGAAGCACTTGCTGAAAAGTATTTATATAGTAAAAAAGATTTAACGATTGATGAAGATATTACGCACTTTAGTTTTGAGACGACGTTTGTCCCAGTTTATGTGTATGAATCAGACGATGAAGATTTGCATTTTAACGTAACGAAAGATATCGACTTGGAAAACGTTCAATATGAAATTAAAGACGGGGTTTTTCATCTGAATTTAAAGCTGTCTCATGCAAATAAAAACACGCGATTAGACATCTATTTACCAGATAAAGAAATCGAGCGACTTGAAATGACGCAGCATTACAGTTCAATTCATGCGGACAGTATAAAAGCGAAAGATTTACTGTTTAAAAATGACGTCGGGCAAGTATTAGTGAAGAGAGTAGAAGCGGATACGCTCACGTGTTATCTCCAAACGGGAGAGATGCGAATTGATGACGTCGATACGAACCATTTAAAATTTAACGTCAGTACCGGGAAGCTCGTTTTAGATAATGTCAATCCGGATCAACATATCGACGGGAAAGTTGCGACAGGTAACGCGATGGTTACGTTAAAAGAGATGTTTAAAAATAACGAGTTAACGTTAAAAGAGCAATTTGGATTACTCGATATTGAAGGTTACGACGATACGCTAGATGGAGAGGTCCTCGGAGACGGGGAGTATAAAGTGAAGCTCGTCGTCAGTTACGGTACGTTAATGATAGACACGAATTAAGTCAAATAGACTTAATTCGTGAATCTATTCCAAGGATAGCGGTTTGGCGGTTGGCTAGTTACAGTGATGATTTCATCTTTAGTTGGATGTTTAAATTTGATTTCAGAACTCCATAAAGCGATTTGTTCGCCGACTGTACTAAGCTTGTTATAGCGCTGATCGCCGAAAATCGGAGTATTTTGATTTGATAGTTGAACGCGTATTTGATGCGAACGACCGGTATGAAGTTTAACTTCGAGTAGGCTAAGTGCTTCATCTACACCGATTGTTTTATAATCAAGCACTGCGCGCTTTGCGTCCTTTGTATTTTTACTCGTAACATAAGACGTGTTCGTCTTACGGTTTTTAACTAAATAGTCTTCAAGCGTGCCACTTTGTTTTAGATGGCCTTCAATGACCGTTAAGTATTTGCGCTCGAACGTCTGTTTACGAATTTCATTTGAAAGGCGACTCGCACCTTTAGACGTTTTCGCAAACACAATCGCACCACCAACTGGACGGTCAAGACGATGGACGAGACCTAAAAAGACATTGCCCGGTTTATTGTATTTTTCTTTAATATATTCTTTTACGATCGCCAGCATGTCTTCATCATTCGAATCATCCGCCTGAACCGGTATATTATTCGGCTTAGTCACAACAATGACATGGTTGTCTTCGTATAATATTTCTAAAGTCATAGTTTAACCTTCTTTGTAATAGTTGTTTATACAAAATGCAATTATAACACTAGTATTACTAATGAAATTATATTGTTTTGAAAGAGTGATTATATTGAGAAATAAAGTATCATCTGAGGATGTTGCAAAATTAGCGAATGTATCGCAATCTACAGTATCAAGAGCATTTACTCCTAATGCTAGTATATCAGCTGAAGCAAAAGAAAAAGTGTTAAAGGCTGCTAAAAAGTTAAATTATTATCCAAATGCCTTAGCGAGAGGCTTAATAAACAAAGAAAGTAAAATAATAGGGTTGGCTATTAAAAATGTTCAAAATCCTTTTTACTTTGAGATTCTTAACAAAATTTCTAAAAGATTACAAAAAGAAGGATTAAGCACATTGTACTTAGCTGCTGAAAATGAAACATTAATAATGCAAGATGTAGAAAAGTTTCTAGAGTTTAATGTTGATGGAATTATTATTACAGATGCATTATTAGATATAAAGCATAACGAAATAGTTAACCCAGAGATCCCTATAGTCTTGTTTAATAGGTATGATGAACGGTTACCATTTCATTCAGTTTCTAGTGAAAATAAAAAAGCAACTGAAACTATCGCGAAATTAATATTGCAACATAAGATTAAAACTGATATTTATTATATTTCAGGCATAGAAAACACATCAACAAATAAGGAAAGGAAAGAATTTTTTGGAAATTATTTCAAAAGACAGGGCATAGATATAAAAATTATTTGTGGTGAGTTTTGCTATGAAAAAACGTTCATAGAAGTAGAAGAGTTGTTGATTAAAAAAATAAAGCCAAAAGCTATATTCGCGGCCAATGATATCATGGCACTTGCAGCCTTAGATGCACTAAAGAAACATAGAGTTAAAGTGCCGGAGGAAACAATAGTAATCGGTTACGACAATATCAAAATGTCTAGTTGGGAATCTAATGATCTAACTACTTGGGAGCAACCTATTGACGAAATGATTGAAAAAACTATAGAGATATTAAAACATAACTCAATGTATACAAGCCCACAAAAGGTTACTGTTAGTGGAAAGCTAGTACTTAGAAGAACCACTCAAAAAACTCTTGACGATGAAAGCGGTTTATAATATATTCATTAATATAAGATATTTTATTTATTTTTATTTGCATACGTATGCAAAGAAGGGAGAAAATCATGGCTAAAATTATTAAAGAAGGAATGAAGCAAGAAAGTATTAAAGAAGAGGACAAAAAGGTAAGCGCTATCGTAGAAGCTACTCTAGCAGATATTGAGCTAAGAGGAGATGAAGCAGTCACAGAATTGTCTGAAAAATTTGATGGTTGGAAACCGAAATCTTTTAGATTAAGTGAAGACCAGATTGAACAAATCAAAAGAGAAATATCTGATCAAACTAAAGAAGACATTAAATTTGCACAAGATAATATTAGAAAGTTTGCAAAAGCTCAATTAGAATCTTTAAATGACATTGAGGTTGAGGTTATGCCAGGTGTGTTTCTCGGTCATAAAAACATACCTGTTAATAGTGTAGGATGTTACATCCCTGGTGGGAGATATCCTATGGTTGCGTCAGCACATATGAGCGTGTTAACAGCAAAAGTTGCGGGTGTAAAAAGAGTGATTGCATGCACACCTCCGATAAATGGTGAAATACCTAAGGCTACAGTCTATGCTATGGCCGAAGCGGGTGCGGATGAGATTTATATTTTAGGTGGTATTCAAGCTATGGGGGCAATGGCTATAGGAACTGAAAGTATTGAGTCAGTTGACATGATAGTTGGACCTGGTAATGCATTTGTAGCAGAATCTAAAAGACAACTATTTGGAAGAGTAGGAATAGATTTACTAGCTGGACCAACTGAAACATTAGTAATAGCAGATGAAACAAGTGATCCAGAAATGATTGCGACAGATATTCTAGGACAAGCAGAGCATGGACCAACGTCACCGGGGGCTATTATTTCGACAAGTGAAGAAATTGCACGCCAAGCAATGAATGAAATAGAAAGACAATTAGAATCATTACCAACAGCAGAAGTGGCGAGTGTTTCTTGGAGAGATTACGGACAAGTGATAATTGTAGATAGCTACGACGAAGCAATTAAGGAAGCAGATAAATTAGCATTCGAACATGTTGAGGTTTTAACAAAAAATCCAAACCTATTCTTAGAAAATATGACGAATTATGGGGCCTTATTCCTAGGTCCAGAAACAAACGTCGCATATGGTGACAAAGTAATTGGAACAAATCATACCCTTCCTACAAAGGGTGCTGCTAGGTATACAGGTGGATTATGGGTTGGTAAATTTATAAAAACAGTCACATACCAACGTATTGAATCAGAAGAACAAAGTGCACTAATTGGTGAGTATGCAGCAAGACTTTGTGAGTTAGAAAATTTTGCAGGCCATGCTGAACAGGCAAAATTAAGAGTTAGAAAGTATGGAACTAACTAAATGAAGAACTAGTATCATTTTTAGGGAGGGTTATTATGATAGGTATGATAGGCTTAGTGGGAGGTTTAATTCTCTTAACTATTTTGGTAATGAGAGGGATGAACCTATTGGTAGTTGCACCATTATCAGCACTTTTTGTAGCATTATTAAATGGTGTCCCTCTTTTTCCACAAATGACAATAAATGAAGAAATTGATTTTGTCACAGGATACATGAATGGATTTGCAGGTTTCATTACTTCTTGGTATTTAATGTTTTTAGCTGGAGCTATATTCGGAAAAGTAATGGAGGACAGTGGTGCTGCTGATAGTGTGTCAGAATGGATATTATCTAAACTAGGAAGAGAGAAAGCTGTACTTGCAATTATAATAGCATGTGCTATTTTGACTTATGGTGGAGTTAGTCTGTTTGTTGTTGCATTTGCAGTATATCCAATGGCAGTTAGTTTATTTAAAGAAGCTAATTTTCCACGTAGATTTATACCCGCAGCATTAGCATTTGGGTCAACAACATTTACAATGACATCTGCAGGATCGCCTGAAATTCAAAATTGGATTCCTATACCGTATTTAAACACATCTCCTTATGCTGCCTGGCAAGTTAGTCTGATAGTAGCAGTATTTATGATGATTATTGGATATCTTTGGTTAATGTGGATGATTAAAAGAGCAGTTTCAAAAGGTGAGTTTTTTATTGAAAGAGAAACAGATCATAGAGAAGAAAGAAGTCATCTACCTAACCCTATTTTAAGTGTTATACCATTGCTATCTGTTTTAATAGTTTCATACATATTTCATGAAAGATTTGAACAGTATGCATTAATATTAGCTCTAACAAGTGGTGTTTTATTTACATGGTTATTAAACAGGAAGTACTTTAGAGATTTTTGGACAGCTGTTGGTGAAGGTACCGAGGGTGCTATTATCGCTATAGGTAATACAGCAGCTGTAGTAGGATTTGGTGGTGTTGCGAAAATTACTCCCGCCTTTGATAAAGCGGTCACTGCTTTAACTGATCTGCCGGGGAATCCATTAATCGGAGGAGCATTTGCAATAATGATAATAGCAGGATTAACTGGCTCATCATCTGGTGGGCAAACGATTGCTCTACCTATATTAGGACCTCATTATTTAGATATGGGAGTTAACGCTGAGGCATTACACAGAACGGTCGCACTCTCTTCCGGTACTCTAGATTCATTACCTCATGGTGGTTATGCAGTAACTACTATTAGATCTATTGCAGGTGAGACACATAAAGATGCGTACCCTGCTTTTGGGGCTATGACAGTTTTAGTTCCAATTATAGGTGTATTATTAGCTTTAGTACTATTTTCATTTGGTATAGGTATGTAAAATACTTTTTAGTCAAAAACATGCATTAATTCTCTAATCGTAGTAACTTCGCAATTGCTAGTATAATTTTGAGAAGAACAATGAAATATAAAAAGTCCTTCACAAGTCATAATATTTTGAGACTATCTCTAAATAGTTATGTAGTGCGAAGGACTTTTAGTTTGATAAAAAACTTTCGTGAATTCAATCATAAACTCCTATTCTAAGTTAAAGGGTTTCCAAACAAGTAAATTAAAATAAATGCAACGAGAAAACCGAGTAAGAATATACCGAGGTACTTCGAGTTTTTCATTATAAATCAACTCCTCATAATTTACTTAAATTATTTGCATTAATTTGACAGTTACCTGATGAATCACAGACGCTCATATTACCTTCTTTTGTAACGATGATATAGTAGCCAGGTGGATAAGTGGTACCAACAAGAGCTTTTTCTACCCACTCTAATCCATTTGCAACCCAATATGATGCATTGTGTCCAGTAGTATATTCTATAACACCATCAACTAAATAACCTACTAACACACCACCGACAAAAATAGCTACAGCAGATGCAGAATTTTGCTCCACTTCACTGTTGGTATTATAATGCATTTCATCATAATTTTTTTCATAATTAGAGGAAGCGGATACAAAAGAATTGTTAAGTGTAAACGATGTAGTTAACATAATAACAATTGCAAATGATGAACAAATTTTTTTAGTAAACATTATTATCACCTCCATTCAATATTACTTAAATACCCTTAAATTTTAATTTTAAACATAATATTTAATTTTGAATATGATTAAGAAATATAAAGGTATTATGAAATATAAAATTAAATTATAATAAGTTTAATAAATAAAATTCGTTAAAAATATTTTCTAAAAACACATATATTTGATTTTATAAACTTTTTAAATAATTTTTAGGAGAGGTGTATGAGTTCTTTTGCTATTTTATCTTGAATCGTCGGCGAGATGAATAACTCACCGTCGCTGTGAGGGTTATCGTCGGCGAGTTTTTGGTACACCGACGCAAAATGCAGTATCGTCGGCGAAAAATGAGAAATCGAGTAGCGTCTATATAATTGTGTAAAATTAAATAA
>NZ_KV793638.1:0-1328 GCF_001808485.1 Nosocomiicoccus sp. HMSC09A07 | reverse complement strand
AAAGCCCTATGATCCATTTAGGATCGTAGGGCTTCCTATTTATCCTCACTCCAGATATTATAACTTATATAATATATTGTATAAGTTATACAATATCATCTAAATAACCACCTTTAGTTATATCATAAATATGAAAAAAGTTTATTTCAGAAACGTCATCACTATCTTTTATTTTTATTGTACCTTTTTCATGATTAATACTTTCAATTTTACATTCAATATATTTTTCAATTCCATCTGACCAGTAGCGAATGATTGCTGTTTGTCCAACAAGTTGAAAAGCGATTCTTTCATTAACTTCTAGTAAATCTTGCGATAACTTTGGTTCACTCATCAAACTTAAATTATGCATCATTTGATCTATATTTTCATACTGTTCTGGCATTGTTGCAAAAGGCATCCATTTAATCATTCCACGTCCGTAAGGTATATTAGAATCTAATTCTTCATATGGTATATTTCTGTAATCAAGTATCATAATATCACTTCCTTAACTCAATTATACGAACATACGTTCTACTTTTCAACATAAAAATAGCACTCTTATGAGTGCTTAATATCTTTACTTATTATTTTTCTTCATCTTTTTGGATCATATATTTTTTCCTTCCTTATAATGTTATATACACTTGTTCTACTAACTTTTGTCATTTTACAAATATCATCTATTGTATACTCCCTACTATAGTAAAGTTTTCGTACTAAGTCTTTAGTTTCTTCGTCAATTGGTGGTCGGCCACCTTTTCTTCCTCTCGCACGTGCTGAATCTAATCCTTTTTTAGTTCGTTCACTTAAAAGATTAGCTTCAAGTTCTGCAAATGCACTCATCATTGTAAAAAACATTTTCCCCATTGCTGTATTCGTATTTATATTAGTATCTAATATATGTAGTTCAATATCTCTATCCTCTAATTCTTGTGAAAGTTCAATAAGTTGTTTGGTTGTTCTACCTAAACGATCCAATTTAGTAATTACAAATGTATCGCCAGACCGTAAATAATCAAAACACTTATCTAATTCGGTTCTTCTTTCTTTTCTACCACTCACTTTTTCAGAAAAGATTCGTTCACACTTATATTCCTTTAACATATCAATTTGACTGTCTAACGATTGATCTAAAGTAGAAACTCTTGCATATCCAATTCGTGCGATTTAAATTCACTCCTTTAATCTACTATATAATAGTAGAAACTCTGATTTAATGTTCATAAATACATCTATATAACGTTATATGTACATAGATTATTATACTGAGTAATTGTACTATAAACAATCAGAAAATGAGTGTTACATCTTGATGTAATATTTTGTTCATTTAACGGTCGTTT
>NZ_KV793636.1:41780-51391 GCF_001808485.1 Nosocomiicoccus sp. HMSC09A07 | reverse complement strand
TGAGTTTTTGTTAAATATCCTGATATATCTAACAAATTTCAATCTCCAAGCCTCATTTTTGTAAATTAGCAATGAGTGATAGTTCACTTTTTATCCTACAAGATAAAAAACCGCCCAGCTGTTAATCTTTTACTTCTTCGTCTTCGTAGTTATATAAACTTCGATAAAAAGCGATTGTCTTGATTGTGTGGTTGTCTGTTTCTAAGACGACCCACTTGTCTTCTTTCGTATCGACAGCATCACCTTCTGAGATGTCAGGGGTAATGTTTTGCAGCCAGCCTCCGATCGTATCAATGTCTTCGCTGTCTTCAAATTCGATACCGAACATTTCTTCTAAGTCTGCTAGTAACATTCTTCCGTTAATGTGATACAGATTCTCTTCTTGTTCGACTTTAATGATTTCTGGTTCTTCATCTTCGTCGAATTCGTCACGGATCTCACCGACGATTTCTTCGAGAATGTCTTCCATCGTCATCATGCCTGCTGTTCCACCGTACTCATCGATGACGAGTGCGATGTGGACACGTTCTTTTTGCATTTTTATAAGTGCATCTGAAATATGAGATACTTCAGTGATAACAGGCAGTTCGTGTATAAAGTCTTCGATGTTATCTGTTTTACCCGATAGATACTCTGTGAAATATTCTCTGACGTTTATAAATCCGATAATTTGGTCTTTATCTCCAGTTTCGTCTGTCACTGGATAACGTGTAAAGCTATATTCGTTTACAGTTTCTAAGACACTTTCTAACGTAATCGGTTGTTGCAGTGTGATCATTTGAGTTCTCGGAACCATAATATCTTTTGCGGCTCTTTCATCAAATGAGAATATATTTTTCATATAAGCGAGCTCTGTTAAGTTGATTTCTCCGCTTTTATAACTTTGTGTCATAATAATTTTTAACTCTTCTTCAGAGTGTGCATGTTCTGTCGCGACATCTTTTATACCAATGAGTCTCACTAAAAATCGCGCAGTTCCGTTCATTGACCATATTAATGGCTTCATGATAACTCCAAATATATAGAGTGGTCTCGCAAATACCATACTCACTTTTTCAGCATACTGAATTGCAACTGTTTTTGGTGCAAGTTCACCGACAACGACGTGTATGAACGTCACGATTGTAAACGCGACAATAAAGCTAACGATCGTCATATACTCGTTTGGTATATTAATTAAGTCAAATAAGGGATTTAATAAAATTGCGAATGTTGATTCTCCAATCCAACCTAATCCTAGCGCTGTGATTGTAATCCCTAACTGACAGGCAGATAAATAATAGTCGAGATGAAGAATCATATGCTTCACTAATTCGGCTTTTTTATTGCCCTCTTCAATCAGTTGATCGATTTTTGATAATCTCGCTTTAACAAATGCAAACTCAGATCCAACGAACATCATCGTCAGTAAAATGAGTAGAATAAATATAAATAGATTTAAGATTGTGGTCGTATCCAATACGTTCCCCGAACTCGGGGTCACCTCCATTGATTAGCTATATATAGATAAGTATGCTTACGATACGTTTCTTTTTCCAATATAGTATTGATATTTTACCACATTCGCTTAATTTTGAATATATTTCTACATCATTCAAATGTAAAACGTTCAGTGATTTTTTTAATTTCTGAACTCTCTTCTTTTAACGCGTGACTCGTAATCGTTTCAACGATTTCTCCATCTTTTAAATAATGAATAAAATCAAACTCGTCCAAATGACTTAAATCATGTGTCACGACGATTAATGTCTCTTGCTTTAATATAAGGTCCCACATTTTTTCTCGTAAAATATCGTTTAGTCGGGCTGTCGGCTCGTCCATAATCCACGTATTTTTACGTTCTAAAATCATACGAATCGCATGCAGTCGTTTCATTTCACCCGCTGACATGTGACGAGTGGCGTACATATAATCATCCAGTTCCAGTTCTTTTAAATTAAAATCATCCAAATACTCTTTTAACTCATCCGCTTCAACTTCATTTTTACCGAACATCGTTAAATTATCTCTTAATGTACCGTTGTAAAAATCTAAAAACTGTGGCATCACACTCGCATCTTCTGTAATTAAATGATGAAGTAATGTCGACTTCCCAGATCCACTCGGACCAATAATGACGTGTTTTTCGCCTTGTTTAACGTTTAACGTCACTCGTTTTAACACGTCGCGCTTTGAATTTTCATACCGAAACGTTAAGTCTTTAACTGACAACTCTTCGTTAAACGGGCGCTCGTTCTCAGAATGACCTTCGATTCTTTTGATTGTCTCTTTCACACGACTGAACTCGCTCACCGGCTGCATAACTGGGACAAGCAATTCCACAACGTTTATAAATATCAAGAGAATCATCGGTAACAGTAGTACATCATCCACCGCGTAAATAATGAGTGACAATCCGATAATTTGTAGTACCTGTGCAGTCATTCGCATGATATGTGTTATGTTCGCGTGCATAAATTTCTTGTCGTTATATCGCTCAATTAACGTCTCGATGTCATGCTGCTTTTCATCGATTTCTTTGTTGATGAAAAAATCCGTATACCCGTATATGAGACTATATACTTTTAAATAGAGCGTGGACTCTACGTCACTTTCTTCGTCATAAATACGTTCAAATACACGCTTAAAAATTAGTGGTACGACGAGTAAAACGAACAATGAAAACACACTAAATATAATGACAAGTTTCGTACTAACGAGCGCCGATAAAATAATGACAATAAGCACAGTCGAAACAGCTGTAACAATCGGGTAAACGATTCGTATATAATACCCTTCAATATCATCAAAATGTTTATTTAAACGTTCGATTAACCGGACGTCACGTGTCTTAATATGATTTGCCAATGTCTGATTTAAAAAATCAAGACGCAAACGGTTGATCATTTGAAACGTCGCTTCATGCGAAAATATACGTTCAAAATATTTAAACACACCTTTTGATAAGCCGAACAGTTTAATAATTACGATAATAAAAATTATTGTAATAAGTGGCGGATTAAAATAACTCAAGCTAATCATATAGCCACTTAAACCGAATATCGAGACACCAACAAGGCCACTTAAAATGCCGAGGATGATGCTTAAGTATACTTTTATTTGTTCATTTTTTAAAAAGTTCATACACTCACCTCTAGCGTTTCATTTTGCATAACGATATGTGTGTCCGCGATATCTAATAATGCACGTCGATGAACGACCGCGATAATTAACGTATGTTCTTTTAGATCTTTTAAATGCTCTAATACGATCTCTTCAGTTGCGTCATCTAAAAACTCTGTCGGTTCGTCCATCAATACGATATGTGGACGTAAAAGTAATACACGTGCGAGTTTCAGTCGAACAATTTCTCCGCCACTTAACGGTACATTATTGTTGATAATTAACGTGTCGAGCCCCGCTTCAAGATTCATAATACTGTCGTAAAGTTGAAGTTCTTGTAAGACGTTGAGTATTTTATCTTCTTCGAGATCGTTAAAATACTGTCTAAACGTCGTGTCAGATAAGTAAATATCGTCAGATATATATAACACGTCGTCGCTCTGAATCGTTACTTGTCCAGTTGTCGGCGGGTGTAGTCCGGCGATCGTATTTAATAACGTCGTTTTCCCGACACCAGATTTTCCGGTAATCGCTATGAGACCAGATTTATTAAACTGAATAGACGTATTTTTAAGTAAGTCGCGGTCTGTCGTAATCGTAACATCGTGGAGCTGTAACGACTCACCTTTTTCACGGTACTCTTTACGTGGTGCTACTAGTGACTCGTTCACTTTTTGTAAGTGACCGTCTGCGATTTTTCCGTTATGGAATTCTGTCCCCATCACTTTTAATGATGAATAAAATTCCGGTGCCATGAGCAGTACAAAGAAACTTTGGTAAAACGTAATATTTTCAAAGATGATAATACGTAATCCGACCTCGAGCGCCGTTAGACCAATACCGAGTATCGTTATAAACTCGAGCATTAACGTCGATTGGAAAGCATATTTTAATATATGCATCGTCGTCGATAAAAACTTGTCGTTACTCTTTTGTAACGCACGACTCGCCTCACGTTCAGCGTTCGTATAGGTGACTGTGTCTTTTCCGCGTACTAAATTTAAAAATAGCGTGCCCATCTCGTCGAACTCTGTCGCTTGCTCGAGTGCTTCATCTTCAGTTTTAAGGCCGACTAATATATAAAATAACGGTATAAAAGGCGCCGTTGTAAGAAGTATAATTGCTGCAACTGGCTCTATAAAAAAGAGTGCAACGATAATTATAACGACCTTTGTCACAGTTAAAACGACCGTCGGTATAAAACTTTCTTGATACGGACGATACTTTTCTAAATGGACAAATATTGCGTTTAAAATCGATTCGCTATCTCTCTTTGAATCGACGTGAATACTGCGTGCAAGAGCTTTTGCTTTTTCTGTTAAGTTTTGACTTGCGACTTTACTCGTGTAGAAGTTATACATATATGTCACTAAGAAAAACAAGATAAAGTACACGATGAGCATTATAAATTCAGTTTTTACTGTCGTTTTGTTTATGATTAAGTTTTCAAGTAGTTTTGATAGTTCGTGACCGAATAATAAATAACTCACTGCAACTACGGTTGAAATGAGCGTATAGATCACGATGTACTTTCTATCCAAATCAAACTTCATGTTTACACCTCTATTAAAAAAACGTGAGAGTTCATCCTCCCACGCTTCCTATCCTCCAATATAGCTCATATCTATTTTACGACGCGCTTTGCGCTCTTCTTCTGTAATTTTATGACGAATTGCTGAATATTGGTCGTCACGCTTATTCCACTCACCCATTAAGATGTCTTCGAGTGTTTCATCTGAAATACCTTCACGCATGAGCGTTTTTATATCAAATCCTTCAGTTGCGAATAGACAACCATAAAACTTGCCGTCTGCAGATAGTCTTGCGCGTGTACATGTTGAACAGAAATTTTCAGACACACTCGTAATAAACCCTAAATGTGCATCTGTGTCCGTATGCTTATACACTTTCGCAACTTCCCCGTAGTACGCTGGGTCTACTGGCTCAAGTGTAAATTCTTCACGCAACATATCTAATATATCTTCTTTAGATACGACTTTTTCGAAGTTCCATCCGTTATCGTTACCGACATCCATAAACTCGATAAAACGTAACGTAATTGGCGTGTTTTTAAAATGACGCGCCATGGGTAAAATCTCATGGTCGTTTAATCCTTTTTGTACGACCATATTGACTTTAATTTTAAACCCGAGAGAAATCGCATAATCTATATTTTCTAATATTCTCGATGTACCGATGCCACGGTCATTAATTTGACCAAATAGTTCGTCGTCCATCGCATCGAGTGAAATGTTTAAACGACGAAGGCCCGCATCGTAAAGCTTTTGGCCATGTTTTTTTAACAGTAACGCATTCGTCGTCATACCGATATCTTCTATACCTGGAATTTTATTTAATCGTGCGATAAGCTCGTGTAAGTCTTTACGCATTAACGGTTCACCACCTGTTATACGTAATTTTTTGACACCGAGATCTGCGTATATACGCGCGAGTCTTTCAATTTCATCAAATGAAAGTAAATGCTCTTGCGGTAAAAACGCATAGTCATCGCCGAATATTTCTTTTGGCATGCAGTAGCTACATCTGAACTGACATTTATCCGTTACGGAAATACGAAGATCTCGTAACGGTCGTCCGAACTTATCAGTTACTTGTTTCATCGTATCCCTCCTAGAGAATATCCGTTTTACGATTAATGTTTACAAACATCGATTCATTTAGACCGTAGTCTTCAATGTTTAACGTTATATAGTCTTGGTGCTCTAAAAATTGTCGGATACTCAGTTTTTTTGATTCGAGTTGTCTTTTTAAATCTTCGACGATCGTTTCACCGTGATATACACCGATTAACGGATGTAGTTGCTCGCCTTCAGTAACGACGATTTTGTTCGTTTCAATCGCCTTTTCGACTAACACTTTTAACCACGCACTCGGTACGTACGGTGTGTCTGTCGACACGATGATGACGTAGTCGTCTGGATATTCTTTCATCAGTGCGTAAATTCCACCGAGTGGTCCGTGATCTATAAAACTTTCGTCATCTATCACCGTTTTATACGGATGAAACGCATCCTTTAATCGCACGTTTGTATTGACGACGATTTCGTCGACGACTCCACTTTTCTTTAAACGATTCACGACATGCATATACATCGGCCTGTCGTTTAACGCATATAATGATTTGTCTGAACCAAATCGCGTCGAATTTCCACCTGCTAATACTGCTCCGATTACCATTTAACCACCACTCACTGGCGGGATAAGTGCTACGACGTCATCAGGTGCAATTACTGACTCGTCTCTTTCAAACGATTCGTTCACTGCAACTTGAAACACTTCTCCGTCTAATTCTGGATAATCGATATATAAACGCTCTTTTAATTCTTTCACTGTTATTGCGTCATGAATCGGTAATTCAATATGATCGTCACCGATTTTTTCTTTTATACTTGCAAATATTTTAATTTTCATCACGATCCACCTCCACACTCGAGTGATAATGTCTAGAGTCACCAATCCACTCTTCTCCGTCTTCCCAAATCTCTTTTTTCCATATCGGAACGATTTCTTTTAATCGGTCGACTGCGTACATATTTGCACGATACGCGTTATGTCGGTGAGGTGAAGACGTTAAAATAACGACCGCGATCTCAGTCGCATCGAGTTTACCGATTCGGTGCGCGATGCTCGTTTTGACACCAGGCCACTTTTCGCTTATCTCATCTGCGATTTGTGCGAGCATTTTTTCTGCCATCGGAATATATGCTTCGTACTCTAAATATACTGTACGTGTCCCTTGTGTCCACTCACGCACGTGACCCGTGAACGTCACAAGACCACCTTGATGTTTGTCTAGAACATATTGTTGATATTTTACGATATCAATCGGTTCAGTTACTATTTCGAACTGCTTCATCTATTTTTACTCCAACCTTTAAACCATTGTAATATCGCATCTTGATCTGATGCTACGTTATAGTAGTTTACCACATTTGACAGCTCTAATTCTCTTATGTCGCCTTTTTCACCCGTGAACGAATGCGTGAGGACAATCTTGTCATAATCTTCGTTTTTATAACCTTCGATTAAAATGACGTCTACTTTACCGTTTAAAGCTTCGATTTGCTCTTTTAAACCCGGCACTTTGTTGTCGTGGTAAATCGTATAATTCGGTGTGTTTAATATCGTATAGTCGCTCAGTCGACTGAACTTTCCAGTGTCTGTCGAATCATCGATATCAATGTGATGATGTTTTATTACTGCTGCTTTTAAGTTCGAAGCTTTCAATATTTTTAGAAACTCAACGATTAGCGTTGTTTTGCCGGTATCTTTATATCCGACGACTTGTAAGATTTTCATTGTCGAATCGAAAAGTGTGACACACCGCTCGTCACATCTGTCAGCATTACTTGTACTTCATCTCCCGCTTCAAAGCCACGTGTACCACCTGGTAATACGATAACACCGTTGCTTCTCGCAATAGACGTTACGGCGTTTGATTTATTAAATCCAGACGGTTTTGAGATGACTTTACCGTCGACAAAGTCAATCTCAGCACGGACAAATCGCGTAAACGGATTTGGCTTTTTAAAGTCTTCTCCAAGCGTCGCGTTCACGAATGGCGCGAATGCTCGTGCAGAACCTTGCATAAGTAATATCGCAGGACGAGCGAATAACTCAAATCCTGAATAGCACGCAGATGGATTCCCGCTTAAACCGAATAAAAACTTGCCTTTTGCCCTTGCGACTGTCGTAACACTACCTGGTCGCATTGCCACTTTGTTAAACAGAACTTCCGCGCCAAGTTTTTCATATACTTTCGGAAGTAAGTCGTAATCTCCAACAGACACACCACCTGTTGTGATAACTGCGTCGACTTCGTTAAACATTTTTTCGATTTTTTCTAGAAGTGTGTCTAGATTATCTTCTTCGAGATCATATCGCTTAGCGTGCACGCCAATTCTCTCTAACTGTGCCATAATCATCGGTGTGTTTGAGTTTCTAATTTTACCGCGCTCTAATTCGTCAGATACTTCAAGTAATTCACTTCCTGTCGATAAAACACCGACAACTGGAACGCGGTAGACATTCACTTCAACGTATCCAAATGTCGCAAGCGTTGCGACTGTGCCTGGGTTAATTTGACTTCCTTTATGGACGATAATGTCGCCTTTTTTACACTCTTCCCCTTGCATCGCAACGTTATCGAATGCATCAAATGTTTTACGGATCGTGAACGTATCACCGTCAATATTTGCCTGCTCAAACATCACGACCGTGTCTGCAGATTTCGGTAACTCTGCACCTGTCATAATACGAAATGCTTCATTTTCTTTTAATTCGTAGTCACTCGTACTGCCAGCGGGTACTTCATCTACAACAGTAAACGCTGCACCTTTACCTGAATCAGCACTACGGATCGCAAACCCATCCATCGCTGAACGCGTAAATAACGGCACGTCATGAGTTGCTGTTAAATCCTCTGAAAGATAACGATTATAACTATCTTCGAGTTTCACTGTTTCAGTATCTATATGTGTTACATTTTCTACTACTTTAGTTACGGCATCAAAAACTGGGATTGGTTGTCTATTTAAAGTCACTAAAATCTCTCCTTTTGATATAATTAACGTAATACTTATGAACTATTATACTAAAAAGAGGGATTTTAATGTCTAAGTTTACTCACTTTAACGAAGAAGGACGCGCGAAAATGGTCGACGTCTCAGAAAAAAATGTCACGTCACGCGTTGCAACTGCAGAAAGCGTAATTGAAGTCAGTCAAGAAATATATGAAGGCATCGTAAACGAAAAGATGAAAAAAGGTGACGTCTTAGCAGTCGCACAAATCGCAGGAATTATGGCAGCGAAAAACACGCATCAAATCATCCCGATGTGCCATCCATTACAACTTTCTGGAATCGACATCACATTTAACTGGGATACGGATGACGGATACAAGCTACACATCAAAGCGACAGTAAAAGTTAAAGGGCAAACAGGTGTGGAGATGGAAGCCTTAACGGCCGCAAGCGCTGCAGCACTCACAGTGTACGACATGTGTAAAGCGCTCGATAAAGGTATGATCATCAGAGAAACTAAACTATTAAGTAAATCAGGCGGGAAATCCGGAGATTATTCTATTTAGGTGATGGATGTGGGTTGACCGGGGTGCTTTTGAATTGGTGTTTTTATTCTTTTGCCGATTTTATTTAACAAAAATATCGCGGTTTTGTGAGATATCCGGATTTATTTAACATATTTCGGTCCGGTTGCTCGGTTTTTGTTAATTATATTTTTTTATCTAACAAAAACGAGGTGGGAACCCGAATTTTTGTTAATTATCTTGATATATCTAACAAATTCAGAGTTTTTTTGTAAATACCGATGAGGGATAGTGTTTTTTATCCCTAAAAGATGAAAAACGCTCTTTCTCCCGATTTTATTTAACAAAAATATTGCGTTTTTGTGAGATATCCGGATATATTTAACAAATTTCGGTCCGCAGACACGGTTTTTGTTAAATATATTTTTTTATCTAACAAAAA
>NZ_KV793636.1:0-41760 GCF_001808485.1 Nosocomiicoccus sp. HMSC09A07 | reverse complement strand
TTTGTTAATTATCTTGATATATCTAACAAATTCATAGAATTTTTGTAAATAAGCGCACCACACACAGCAAAGCACTCTTACTTCTCTTTCCAAAAGAACAAAAACCTACTCCGACCGCACGTCTTTACAACTTACTACAATAGTTCGTGCCCCGACTAGTTCTCTTTGTTTAACTCAAATACTAAATGGTTTAACTCTGGGACGATGAGTTTGTCCATACCGAGTTTGACTGCACCTGTTGAGCCTGGGAGGCTGATGATGAGTTGGTTATCGTGCGTGCCCATTGCTGCGCGTGATAATAGACTTCTAGAGCCTATATCTTCTGTGTAAGATAACATTCTAAATAATTCTCCGAACCCTTCGACTTCTTTGTCAAAGAGCTCGCTCACCGCTTCTATTGTGACGTCTCGCTTTGCGATTCCTGTACCGCCTGTCGTGATGACGACGTCTAGATCTTTTTCGAGTAATCCAACAACCGCTTTACGGATTTTTTCTTTATCGTCTGTCACGATTAAGTGATTATCATCTTCGACAACTGCGTTAATGTCATTTAACTTTTCGATGACGAGTTTTCCGCCTTTGTCTGTTTCTTTTGTACGCGTATCACTTACTGTAATTACGCCAACGTTAATATCTCTCTCAATTCTTTCAACGATACTCATATTATCTCTCCTATCCAAATAGTTGTGCGACGATTGTGCGTGCTTTTTCAATTCTTTTTAGACCGTGTATTAACATTCGACCGTTTTTAAATACGATAATTCGATAATCATCATAATAAAATTCGATGAAGTACGGTGTCTCCTTATAGTCACCGAGTCGCTTCGCGGTGTTTAACGAAAGTTCATAAGTAATAGTGTCATCATATATTTGAACGGTGTCTCTTCCACATAAGCTTAACGCTTGATGTGATTCATTATATGAGGGATAAAGTTCCAACTCACACGTGTCGCACTCTTTATTTTTAATGTTATCAAACGCGATGCGACTATGCTCTCCTGACCATAATTCTCCAAATGTCATATAGTGTCTGTCAAACGTTTCACCGATGAGTAATTTGATTGCCGTCGTAACTTGTATTGACACGGCCGTATGAATGGCTGGAGATATCACACCTACTGTGTCACACGTTAACGTGTTTGACGGAAGTACTGGCATCACACATCTATAACACGGTGAATCCTGTGTAAATGGTGCCACTAAGTATGACGCTTCGACGACAGCTGCGTGGACCCACGGAATCCCGACTTTATACGCCACGTCGTTAATTACGAGTCTCGTTTCAAAGTTATCTGTTCCGTCTAAAATTAAATCGACGTCATGAGTTTTTACGAGCGATTCTAAAAAGAGTGCGTCTACGTGATTCACATGAACTTCAATATCGAGATCACTACGAATTTCTTTTAAATGTTCGAGTGCCGCGATTGCTTTTGGTTTTTGTTCATCTGCGTCACGTTCAGTATATAACGTCTGACGTTGTAAGTTCGATAGCTCAACGTAGTCTCGATCGACTAAAATGAGTTTTCCGATACCTAAACGCGCAAGCATCTCACTTGAAACTGAACCGAGTGCACCGACTCCGACAATTAAAACTGTACTTTCAAGCAGTTTTCGTTGACCGTCTTCACCTATATTTTTATATAAAATTTGTCGACTATAACGTTCGATATCCATAGTTTCACCTTAAAAAGTATAATCTCAATTACAATACTATATTCTACACTATTCCATGAGTATTCTACATTGTAAAGATTGTGTAAAATATAAGTGAATAATTGTAAACATGATAAAATGATTAACATATAACAAATTCGATATGCAGGAGGTTACTATGCATAAAATTCTCGTTGTTGATGATGAAACATCAATTGTAACGTTACTTAAATTTAACTTAGAACAAAATGGCTTTGAAGTTGTTACAGCAAACGACGGTTTAGAAGCAATTGAACAAGTGAAAAAAGAATCACCGGACGTAATGGTTTTGGATTTAATGCTTCCAAAAATAGATGGTATGGACGTCGTGAAAACTTTACGACTCGATAAAATTCATGTGCCTGTTTTAATGCTCACTGCAAAAGATGATGAGTTCGATAAAATACTCGGTCTTGAAATGGGGGCGGATGACTATATGACAAAACCGTTTAGCCCGCGAGAAGTCGTAGCGAGAGTTCGCGCTATATTAAGACGCATTGACTTCGAAGCAAATCAAGAGACTACAGAAGACAACACTGTAATAATCGGTGAACTAACAATCGATTATGACAACTATGCTATTTATAAAAACGATAAAAAAATCGACCTCACTAAAAAAGAATACGAGCTTCTCGTTTACTTAAATAAAAATAATGGACGTGTGCTATCTCGCGACCAACTGTTAAACGGAATTTGGCAGTTTGATTTTGACGGTGATACACGAATTGTCGATGTCCATATCGGTAAACTAAGAGAAAAAATTGAAGACAATCCGAAGTCGCCGAAATACATTCATACCGTTCGTGGATTCGGTTATAAGATGGAATATATCGATGAATAAACTATGGGTGCGCATCACACTTTCGTTTTTCATCGTGTTAATTGTCGGATTATGTATGATGTTTTTCTTTGTAGATAACGTGAACCGTACGACGTATAACGCGATGACGAGTAAGCAACTTACTGAAGAAAGTGAACTGCTCGAAAGTATGATTACAAAAGATTTGCTAACCATTCGTAATACGAAGGAAATGTTTTCAAATCTTAAGTTGCCTGAAAACTTACGCTTTACGATTATCGACAAGGACGGGAGAGTCATTTTCGACACGGATTCAAACATTTGGACGATGAGTAACCACATCGATCGCCCAGAGATTAAAGAAGCGAAACGAAAGAAAACGACGAGTGAATCTTACATTCGACAAAGTGACACTGAAGAAATACAGATGATGTACGTCGCTGTACCGATAACTGAAGATGGTGAAGTCATTGGGTATGTCCGTAGCTCTACACCACTTGAGACAATCGAAGCAGCTGCACAACAAAAATGGGTGTCAATCGTCATCGTATTTACACTCATTTTAGTCGCAACGATCATTTCAGCAGCACTACTCGCATATAAAATTACGAATCCAATTCAAAAAATTATAGAAGTGACAGAGCGTCTGAAGAAAAATGATTATAGCGCACGTATTAACGACACTTTTCCTGGAGAACTGTACACGCTTAGTGAGTCCGTCAATTCTCTAGCAATTAGTCTAAATGCCCACGTCACAGAGATTAAAGACCAGTCTAAACAGCTTGAGAGTATTTTATCGAATTTAAACACGGGTGTTATTTTGATTAACCCAGAAGGTGAAATTGACGTGATTAACGACGCAGCGTTAAAAATGATCAACCAAACGCGAGATAAAATTCTCAATAATGACTATCAGGAAAGTCTTGTTAAATTAAATGTACTAAGAGACATTCGTCACGTTTATAAATACGATGAAGTAAAAACGAGTGAAGTACATTTATACAATCCTGAAGAAATGATTTTAAACTTTTATGCTGCACCGTATTACGGTGAACGTTGGGAAAAGCGTGGTGTAATCGTTGCGCTTCACGATATTACGGATATTAAGCGCCTTGAAAATATACGAAGAGATTTCGTGGCAAACGTGTCTCATGAGTTAAAAACGCCGATCACATCTATTCAAGGGTTCTCTGAAACGTTATTAGAATCCGGTGATTTACCTCGAGAAGTTGAGAGAGAGTTTTTAGAAATTATATATAACGAAAGTGTTCGGTTAAATAAGCTGATCATCGATATTTTAAATTTATCGAAAATAGAAAAACACCAAATTCGACTGAACGAAACGAATTTTGATTTAACTGAACTCGTTCATACGACAGCACGTCCAATGAAACGTTTATTTAAAGATAGAAACTTACAACTCCATTTACCAGAAAATGAGGAGCACATGCTTTATGCGGATAAAGAACGCGTCGCGCAAATACTCGTAAACTTACTTTCAAACGCTGCAAATTACACGCATGAAGGCGACACCGTTGAAGTAAAAATAGAAGAGACGAACGATTCTATAGAGTTAAGTGTTCATGACACAGGGGCTGGAATTCCAGAAGAAAGCCTCAGTCGACTGTTCGAACGATTCTACCGCGTCGATTCTGCACGTAGTACAGCAGATGGTGGTACTGGCCTAGGATTATCGATTGTCAAACACCTCGTCGAACTTCATAATGCGTCTATAACTGTAGACAGTGTTGAAGGAGAATATACGACATTTACGGTAACATTTAAAAAGTAAAATGACGCCACTTTTAAAAGTGGCGTCATTATTATTTTCGGCGAATTAATTGTTCAAGTGCAATCATTTCTACAGCGACCTGCTCTAAACGTTCTAATCTATCATAGACAAATTCTACATCAGCATCGAGTGGCTCACTATTATAATCATTCGAGACATCTCGTAATTTCTCAAATCCTTTAACGATTTCCTTTTCTTTACTTTCAACTTCTACGTTATACACTTCCGCATGTTTATCTGAAACGACAAGCGGGTGTACCGTATCTTCGAGAAGTTCACTATAATCATTTAAAACTTGTTTGACTTTATCGTATGCGTGATGCACGTTTTCGTCTTTTAATTTTTTCTTCGACACTTTTTTAACATATTCATGTAAAACGGGCAATTCATCTTTTAAATCTTCGATATAACGGTCGTGTACTGTTTTTGTAAGATCTTGCTTCGTATGATTGACGTAATTTGTGACATGCTCGTCTTCTACAAAGTCTTTTAAATCGTTCACGACAGCTTCTACATCTAAATTATTTTTAACCGCGACATCTTCGACTGTTACCGTATCGTCGACAGCAAATTTAAGTGATAAAGGACGGATGACCTCTCCGATATTTGGATAATCTATAAATAAATGTTGTACGCGTGTAGTTTTATCTAACGCCATAATTAACGCCTCCTCGTTTACTTACATATTGCCGATTATTTATTTTTATAAACACAGTCGTTTCGTGTAAATGATTAACGGGTACGTTATAATAATAAGTAATTCGTTAACCGGAGGTTATTTTTATGAAAGAGAAGCTAAGAATGGCTGCGACAATTTTACCTGTTTTACTCGTACCATTACTCAAAAACAGAAATGAAATTAAAGACCATCCAGACGTGCAAAAACTCGCAAAAAACAGTAATATTTTATATAGTAAAGCTAAAGATAAAACACAAACTGTCACTGAAGCGGGTGTTAAAGGATTTAACGAAACGCGTGACTTCGTTTCAGAAAAATACCACGCTTCAAAAGATAAGCGCGAGTATAATAAACAGATGAAAGCACACGACAAATCGTTAAGTAAACTTAACAAACTAGAGGCACAGTTTGAAGCTGACAAAGAAAAACATCGTAAAAAACGTATGGAAAGTCTCGTTTCAACAGAGACTCTAAATCACGATGAAAAAGAATCACGTATGAACGTATCGAAAGGACATCAGAAATTGACTACTGAAAGACCAGACACAACAAACGTAAAAGAACTCAATGAACAATTCGTTGAACAAACGGAGTATGAAGATGATTATTCTCCAGGTGCATTACATTTAAAACATAAAGATTTACTCGACCCAAGAAGTGCACACCTTCGTGAAGAAGCTAAAGAACGTAAAGTTGAAAGAGCCGAAAAGAGAGACGACTCACTATTTGGTAAACATCGCCGTCAAAATGAGCGCCACATCGAAAATCACGGAAGAAAAACAGGATACGGTGAGAAATATCAAAAATCTGATTCTCTAAAACAATTTATCGAATGGAAAGACAAACACAACGACTAATGGAAATTAGTAAGGTTTCTGTTTTTTGTGGTGCACGTTTAGGTAATAGCGATAAATTTAGAGAAGATGCATACACGCTCGGCGAAACGCTCGCAAACGAAAATGTCGAACTCATTTATGGTGGGGGCGGCCTCGGTTTAATGGGGGCTGTTGCGAACGGTGCGTTAGACGCCGGAGGCGACGTGACTGGCATTATCCCGACAGTATTAGTCGATAAAGAAATGGCACACCCTCGCGTTAAAAACATGAAAATCGTCGACACGATGAGCATACGTAAAGATATGTTAATCGACGAAGCGGATGCGATCATCATTTTACCTGGTGGCGCAGGCACGATGGAAGAGTTTTTCCAAGTATTTGTCGGTGGACAAATTGGACACGCTCAAAAGCCAATTGCACTCGTCAATACAGATGGTTATTATGATTCACTTTTTGATTTATTTGAATCATTTATTGAAAACGACTTTTTAGAGCGCAGATTTTTAGATTTAATTATTAAACTCGATTCAATCGAAAACGTACTCGACGAATTAAAACAATTCCGTCCAGTTGCTGGACGTAGTCGAGAAGATATAGAAAACGGACATCATGATTAATTTCAAGATGTCCGTTTTTATGTGTGTATTTTAAAAATTAAACTATCCGCTTTACGATGCCCTTCTACATAATACGGGTTCGTATATTCAAATATAGGATCCATGCCAATTTTGTCGATTACATTTAACCACGGAAGATTGAGCTTGGAAGTGAATGCATATACTTCTTGAATGTCTGTTTTTTTACGTACAAACTTCATCACCGCTTCAGCCGCTTCAGTTGCGAGCCCTTGATTCCAGTATCGTTTGTCAAGTAATAAATATAACTCAACACACGGAAATAAATGTTCGATTTCATCTAAATTTAGATGTTCGTCGTACTGTTTAATACGAATGCCCGCGATTCCTATCATTTCATTATTACTTTTTCTTTCTACCGCAAACACTCCAAATCCTCTGTCGCGAATACTTCCTGACATTTCTCTCACAAGCGTTTCTATTTCAACGTCAGATAACGGACTTGGAAAGTACTGCACGACATCTCTATCACGCATCATGTTTCTAATACGATCGATATCAGACGACGTATAATCTCTTAATAATAAACGCTTTGTTTTGATATGTGTCATTGTCGGTCACGTTTATTATAGTTAATTAACTTTACAGTAAGTCCTTTTTCATTTAAATCATAATCGACTAAATGCTTTTCTTTACTTACATCAGCTACAACGCTAACAAAATCATTAGAACCTTCAACATCAAAATGAATGTAGAACGTGTCGTAACGATCTTCAGGTTTTGGTTGTTGTGAGACGCTACGCTTCGTTTGTTCAGCGTTATATACGCACTTATTTTGAATGATGTTGCTGAGTTCTTGACGTAATGCTTCTAAAGACATCGTTTCGTTTTCCATTAAGACAAAATCACTTTCGTACATACTCTTTACTCCTCTTCTTCATCTTCTTTATCTTTTTCATTATCTTCTTGTTCGATTTGACTGAGTTCATCTTGTTTCGTTTTTAACTTCTGTTTTAAATCATCGTTATCTCTTTTTAATTCGTTAATTTGGCGTTCTAAGTTTGTAATGCTTTCTTCGAGTGCTTGGATGTCTTTTTCTTTTTGAGATTGTCCACTACACGCACTGAGAAACACCGTGCATATTAACAATATTAAAACACGTTTCATATCATCACCTACATATATAATAATAGTATAGCACTTCACATATACGTTGAAAATTCTCTTGTAGATTCTATCATTTTAAGCGATACTAAACTTAAGAGGTGGAACGAATGTTTGAATGGATTAAACTCGGAGTTACTGTTGTTTTCATCATTTTAATGCTCGTCGTGTTTTTTAAAAATAAAAACGTTACTCGTTCATTGATCATACTACTTATCGCACATTCTATTATTATATTTTCACTTCGCTTTTTTGTCGGTAACGAACCGTTAGTCGATTCTATATTAGGCGCAGTGTATTTAATTGTAATTGCTGTGTTTTCAGTATTAATATTTAGAGCGTTAAAACAACAAGACAATTGATAAAACGTCCCAATTTTGGGACGTTTTTTTAAAATACAAATACGTCTAATACGAACCATAAAATAATTAATGTGTAAACGACTGCTTTAAAAACAATTGTCGTTACAAATGCAGCTAAACTACCAAGTGCTGCCTTTAATGCTTTCGATGCATCTTTATAAATGACAAATTCTGTAAAGAATACTAGAAATAGGGGCACAAAAATAACACCGAGAGGTGGGTATATAAACATCCCTAATACGACACCGATAAGCGCCGCCCATTCCCCTTGTTTAGTACCTCCGAGTTTGCCGACGTAATATTTTGTGATCGCCATGTCAGAGACAAACGTAAGTGCTGTAAATACTCCGAGTATTAACCAGAACATAATTCCTAAATTATCACCGATGAAGAACGCGTATATCGCAGCACCGAGCCAATACATAAATATAGACGGAATGACTGGATATACAAGTCCAACATATCCAATGACAAACGATAAAACAACTAAAAGCCAAAGTAATGCTTCCACTTAAATCTCACCTTCTCTAAACTGTGTTTTCGTAAACATAAACAATATGACAGACGTAAACATTAAACCACTGCTTACTAAAAATGCAGTATTCACACTAAACATATCTGATACAAATCCTCCGATTAAGTTTCCGAGCAACTGACCAACGACCATTGCATTCGCAAATAATGTCGATGCGTATCCTGGAAAGTCAGGGAGTAAATCTTGGAAATAACTAATTCCTAATCCAAGTAAAATTGCTAAGAAAAATGCAAGGACCACTTGTCCAATAAGTATAACTGTAAAACTTTGGAATAGCCCAATCGAAAGGAAGAATAATCCTCCGACAACTCCAGCAAACATGAGTAAATGTTTCGTTTCAAATCGAGACGCGATCCAGCCAATCCCAATCATAAACGGCACTTCTAATCCTGCACAAAGCGATGCAAGAACTCCGACTTTCCCTCTATCTTCACCGAGTACTTCCGTCACGTATAGAGGCATATTTAGTAAATACCCCCACTGCCCGACGTGTAACATTATAAATGCAATAAACGGAACGATTAGGACGGGTGCACTGAATAATGACGGCGCTCTTTTTTCATCGATTTGTTGAATAGATAATTCGCGTTCTGTTTTTACTGGTTTAATAAAAAGTGTCGTAATAAAGACGACCCCAAATAAAATCATCGTTCCAACAAACAGCCCAGTAAAATCGTATCTCGCAATTAAAATTGAACCGATTAATGGACCAAATAAAAATCCGAAGCTAAACATCGAACGTAAAACAGTATTTGCAAATATTTTTAACCTTGCGTCATTTCCGTTGTCTTTATTAACAGACTCACGTGCTGATGCATATAACTGCGGAATCCCAGGTGCACCGAGTGAGAAGAATATTACGTATCCAACAACTAAAATTATCGTATCTTTGACGATTAAAAATAGACTAAACGTAATAATCTCCATAACGATAGCAACGAGTAATAAATACTTTCTATCAAACGATAGCTTATCGCTAAATCGCCCAACAATTGTATTAACGATAAACGACCCAATCGCTCCAGCAGCCATAAATATACCGTGCTGCGTAATTGTTAAACCGTGCTCTCCTGTCATAAAAAGTACAAGGAATGGCGCCGTAATTGCGATTGCCATTCCAAATAAAATCATATTTACTAAAAATAATTTATAGTTCTCAATTGAAAATAACTTTTTAAACATACGAATTCCTACTTATATTCTTCATCTAATAATTTTAAAAATTTCTCTACTTGCGGGAGTTCTGCCATTTGATGATCGTACGCGACATACGTCGAACGCGTCAATGGTACGTGGTCAATTTCTACTTTTTCAGTATGGAATTTCGATAGATCCATCGTCTTCGTAATAATCGTTGGCAAGACTGTCATCCCTACACCTTTAAGTAACAATTCTCGACACGTCGTCACTTGATCGACATAGAGTTGTGGCTTATATGGTTTATTAAAACTCTTTTCAAAAAACTGTTTGAGCTGGTTAATATACCAAGGGTCTGCTTGAAATTCAATGAGTGGTTCGTTTTCAAGCGACTTATTTTTTGATGCAACTAAATAGTGCTCATCCGTAAATAATAAACGATTTTCCAAATTTAATATTTTATTGCCACGTATAATCGCTAAATGATATCGATCGACGTTATCAATAATTTTTGAAGACGATCCAATCTCAAGCTGTATATCTACGTTCGGATATCGTTTTAAAAACTTCTCGAGTAACGTCGGCATAATCATATACCCAAGTAACGACGCCACTCCGATTTTTAATTTACCTTCAACTTTGTGTTTATTAATATGAATATTTTCTTTTAGTAAAAGCTCTGTTTCAACAATTTGTTTCGCATGCTCGATAATCTTCTCACCAGCACTCGTCTTAATGAGTTCCTTTTTTGTGCGGATAAAAATCTGCACTCCCCAGTAGTTCTCAATTGTCTTTAAACGCTGACTCACAGCAGGTTGCGATATATATAACGCTTCAGCTGCTTGGCGTAACGTCTTTTCTTTATCGAGTGTAACGAGCAGTTCGTAATCATCAAATCTCATTTTCTCTCTCCATCATTTCATACATAAACTGCCCTCTTTTAACGACCTCATCGAACTGATACTCTATTAAACGCTCGACGTATGATGCAACTTTATAGGCAAAATCTCTCTCTTCTGGTGTGACTTTACCGTATTTTAACGCACGAATGATATCATCTTCATCGACGAGTTCGCTTCGGCCGTCTGGTAGAGCTAGAACATCTAAATATAAATCTTCTCGTCTCGCTCGACCGAGTTCTAACGTGTTTGATTTATTTATATCAAAATAATATTGAACCGCTTCATCATTCTCATCGAACATTACTGTAAGACTATAGTGATCGCCTTCACCCATCATCGTAATCCACTTATAATTATCGTCTGCAACTTTAATCTTTTCACCAACAATCGTCACAGTCAGTGGATGATACACTGAATGAATATAATAGCATCCGATGAGAACCTTTTTACCTTCATATGTTGTTAATACTTCTTTATAGTCGGAATGTCTAATTCGGCGCCAGTCTTTTTTATTTAAATACTTTGTCTTCATCGCCTCATCTCCTTCTATAAGTATACAAAATTTATATCGTTAAAGTATAACTTAATACATTAAAAAGGAGAACCTTTCTGCTCTATAGCTATGTTTTTTTACGAATATTTTAGTTGAAACAATGGTGTGCTGCAATTTGCGTCAACGAAATTAATTCATTTTTACGTAAATCGTTTTTGTGTTAAATTGTTTTTCATCTTTTAATACAAAATGCTTTTACGTAAAAAGAGGTGATGATTCGTTAACACAAACTCGCTAATCGTCAAACTAATCAACAGCTCGTTTACGCAAATGCAATTTGCGTAAAATTAACACACGAAACAACCTATCCCATCACGAAATTTTACGGATGAAAAACTAAAAAAGACTGTAGACAATGTCTACAGTCTTAAACTTTTACTTTACAACTACTGATAATTCAACATACATTGGTGCATCTCCATCGTTGTAATGATCTCCGATAATGTAGAGTGTATCTCCTGACATATCAAAGTTCATTTCGTTGAGTTTATTAAATTCTTCTTCTTTGTCTGTTTCAGCTACTTCAACAAAATCGTACTTTTTAGATACTTCACTGTACGGCTTCGTTTTAATATCATTAAATAGTTGCTTCACATCATCGACTTTATTTAAATCGACTTTATATAACATATTTCCACTGTAACCATTAAACTCATAATCGTGTTCTTTCATAAATGACTGAAGTGCTTTGTTGTATAGTGATGTCAGACCGGAATACGCACTAAATACATTGTAATTCGTGTTCACTTCTATATTAATAGTTCCTGTTTCAGTATATATGTTAGATTCTGTGTCGATGTTGTTCATCTCATTTTGATAACCTTTAGCTAATACATTGAAATCTTTTAATGATATCTCTTCTGGATCAAACATCATACTACCAATTGTCATTGTAGAGATTGATTCAAACTTCTCACTTTTTACTTGATATAAAAAGTCTTTGTCTTTACTAAACGATGGTATATCTGAATTGATAATACGCTGCCCGACGTCGCTTGATGCACTGATTTCTCCGAATTGTCGCGACACTAATTTACCATTTTTTAGTAAGTAAGTGATTGTAACAGTTGGTGCGAGTTCTTCATTATTTCTACCTGAATCAGTGCGTACAATTTCGCTATGCAGATCACGTACTTCTTTGATTTTGTCTGTTTCGATATCAAACGTATAGTTTTCGTTAAACTTGTCTGAGTCTTTAACGTTGACATTGTGAATACCATTTCCATCGTTATAGTTTACACCTTTAATGTCTGCTTCATTCGGTACATAACTTGTATAACGATCCCAGTAGACAAAGAATCCGACTAGGAATAATACGACACTTATAAGTGTAATCATCGCTTCTTTTAATCTGAATTTGATGCGCACTGTGTCTTGAGTAAACATGAGTACAAATACGTATGTGACGACTGCACTAAACGTAATGATTAAGATCGATAACGTTCTGTAATCTGGTAAGAGTACTGATAATACACCACTTAATAGTAACATTCCGAGAATCGATAGTAATACGACGAGTACGTAGTACATAAATTGATAGTTAAACGGTTGGTTCACACGCTCGTTACGTCTAATTTTATATAGGTACGCACTGCCGACTAGTAACCCGATAATCACAACTAACCAAATGATGAACGAACTTCCACCAAATCCGCCTTCTCCAAATGCTTTAAATAAGTATATGACTATACTTGTGTTTTCCATCGGTTCAAGTAGCGTTCTAAATCCACCAGCTGTGTATAGCATAATACCGTCAAAGAATGTTGCTGCATTAAATACAATCGCAAACCATAATACATAAGGTACAAACATCATGATGAGTATCATTTCAATATGCAGTGTGATTGAGTTTACGAACATCCCAGCAAACACACTGATAATAAACACCATTACCTGAGCGATTAGTATAAATAATAGCCAAACAGCGATGTGCTTCATTGAAATTGGTATACTGATAAATGTTTTTTCAATCATGATGACGAATGCTGTAAGTAGTGTCGGCACTAAAATTGCACATACACCAACAAAAATTCCGCTATTAAAAATCGCGAGTCGCTTAATTGGAAGACTGTGGATAAAATCATTCGTGTCCGCATTGTTTTTATAGTTATAAATTACGATCGCTAAAGTCGCACTGAAAATAATAGAAATAATTAAATGAGCATGACCATACAAGAATAATACATTATCATTCCCAAAAGTCGTTCCATAATCTGCAGCACCCATATTCAGTGATGATATATATATTGGTAACGGTAATGATAGTAATGATAATAAGAAATATCCGACCGTTAACCACATAACTGAACTCGTAAAGTTTTTAACGAGTACTTTATTCAACAATGATGTTTTCGATTGCATATCCTGTCTCCCCCATTTCATAAGCGAACATCTCATCTAACGTAATTGGTAAAATATCGTACATGAGTGGTTCGTATTTTGAAATATTAACTTCGACATTTTTAATGTCACCTTTAATAATTGCTGTAATCACACGCCCTTGAATAGAGTGTTGAACGACGTTTAACTTTTTGTAGAACGATTCGTCTGGTAACTCTTTAAACGCGATTTGTAGTTTACAATGCGTATCTTTCATATCGTGAATACTGTTTGTGTACAGTACTTTTCCGTCATGCATAATAGATATCGCATCACATATATTTTCCATTTCGAGTAAGTTATGGCTCGATAAGAATACTGTTAAGCCGTAACTTTCAACGTCCTGTAAAATGATGTTTTTAATTTGTCTTCGAACGATTGGGTCTAACCCGTCAAATGGTTCGTCGAGTAATAGTACGTCTGGTTTAGATGAAAACGCGAGTATAAATGACGCTTGACGTCTCATCCCTTTAGACATTTCATTTAATGGTTTTTTCGGATTTAACTTAAAGTAACTATACAGCTTTTCAAAACGCTCGTCGCTCCAGTTACTATAAATCGTCTTATAATGATTTGCCATTTGCATTAACGAAAACCCACTAAAGAAAAACGGCATATCTCCTATAAAAATTACACGGTTTTTCACGTCTATGTTTTCAAAAACAGGTGCGTCATCGAATAGTGCTTCACCTTCATCTGCTTTATAAATACCTGCTAATATTTTTAAAAGCGTCGTTTTACCTGCTCCGTTAGAACCGATAAGCCCGTGAATCGTTCCACTTTTGACGTTTAAGTCAACTTTATTTACTGCAAGTTCATCGATAAAACTTTTGCTGAGCTTGTGTGTATTTATGTTCATTTACTTAACCTCCTATATTTATACTTCGCAACGGTCGACAGCACGTTTGATATCTTCTTTAGTTTCATTCATATGTAATAGCTCGAGTACCACACGATTGAAACTTCCATACAGTTCTTTAATGTATTGGTTATTTTGAGTGTCATCGGCCATTTCTTGTACGTAACTTCCTTTTCCTGGAATCGAGTAAATGTATCCTTGTTGCTCAAGTTCACCATAAGCTTTTTGAATCGTATTCGGACTGATTGTCAGTTGACCCGCAAGCGCCCTTACTGATGGCATCTTTTCATCTGGTAATAATACTTGTTTAATAATCATTTCTTTTATATGATCAATCAACTGTTCATATATTGGGGTATCTTTTGAAAATCTTAAATCGAACATATTGCACCTCCATCTAACTGTCTCAATTAATATGATACAGTTAGTTTTAAAAAATTACAACTGTATTACTCAAATTAATACAGATATTTTTAAAATAAAAAATAGAAGTGGTAATCCACTTCTATTATTCTGGATTATTTTTAATATTTTCTTCAATAATCGTATCGTTGATAATCATTTCCATTTGATATATACGGCTCACTAAACCGTGAAGCGGTGCTTGAGTGATTGCATATATTGGCCATGGTAATGCAGGATCAAAATCATGTAATGCCATAATGAATGATTTTTCGTGTTTTAACTCTCTAAATTCTAACCAACTGTCACTTCTTTTAGCTAAACGTCCTCCGACGACGTCAAAAACGATTTGCCTTTCAGGTGTGTTTTTTCTACGCCTTAATGTGAGTAATGGTGTTCGAGATGTTTCTATCGTCATGTGGATTTCATCGCCAACAGACTCAATTTTAAACATACCGAAAATAATTTCGTCGAGCCATTTAAAGTAATATTTCATAACTCCTTCAAGCGTCCAACCTCTCGGTATTTCAGCGCGCTGAGCACTACGCATCGTTTTGTTATGAGAGTTATTATATTTTAAACTTTTACCGAGTCGCTTCACTCTCGTATCAGTAGCTATCACGTTAACATCATACGATGTCAACGTACGTTTAACGTCTTCATGCACTATTTCTTCTGAAATATAGATAATGTCTTTCACACCATTATATTCGGCTGCACGGCCGACGTTATCTGCAATGAGTTCAAAGAATGTATCGAAACGCCCTTGTGTGATTTTACTGAACCGCATTATTGGATCTTCAAAAAATATAATTAAATCCATTCCTTTAACCACTTCAACCATATGTTCTAATTTATATGGATTTGAATAAATTGGGTGAATTTTATCTAACGTTTCTGTATCCTCTTTGTTCATAAACGCATACAGTTCATTTGTATCTTTTAAAGTTTCATACAGATTTCTACCGATTTCTCCGTATACACCAATAAGTAATATCTTTTTCATGCGTTACACCTCTTTAAAGTTTATACCTCTATCGAGTACTGCAAATACTACTAACAACACGATTAATACGATTGCCATGCTGAAAAATGGAATCGTAAACTGTTCTGTAAAGTACCCAGCAAGTGTAGAACCAACAACTGATCCAACTGAGAAGAACGCATAAAATATACCGTTCGCTTTCCCACGTTCACTCATCGTCGTAAATTGGCCGATTAATTTATTCATCGATGGGAATACGAGCGCATATCCTATTCCGTATATACCGAGTGCTGCGTACAACATGCTCATACCTTGTCCAAAGTGAATGAGAATCATCGCAAGCGAAATAATGACGAGACCGATTTTTATTAATCTGTTTACAGCGACTCGGTTAAACATATTATTTAACGGAGATCCAAATACGATTACAGCTGTAATTCCAAACACACTTAAAAGCATCCCTGTCACTCGATCATCTAATCCGAGCGACATCGTTTTAATCGGTAATGCAAAAGATAAAGCACCCATTGACGTCATTAACGCTAAAGACGAAATGTATGCAATGACTAACGGACGTCTCGTAATTAACGTCGTCCATTTCGTCTCATTATATTCTCTTCTCGACTGTACAGTTGTACTTTCTTTGACCGCAACAATCGTAAGTAAAAGCCCAACCACATACACAAGTGCTAGTATTAAGTACGTATTCGCGTAGCCATACATGCTCGAAAGAATACCGCCTGCTGCAGGACCGAAAATCGCAGCAAGTCCAATCGAAACACCAGTTAACGCCATCGCTTTACCAATCGCTTCACGTCTAGAAATATCTTGTACTAAACTAAACGCAGCCGGCGTAATCATACCGCTCGTAAATCCGTGCACGACTCGTATACCTATTAACACACCAATCGTTGGCGTCGATATATATGAGCTAATAATTAGCACTTGTAGAATCATTCCAAGAAGAAGCGTTCTCTTCCTACCAAATCTATCAGAAAAGTATCCACCGAGAACGTTACCGAGAACATTCGTTACAGAATACGCTGCAACGACGACACTCGCCATAAACTCACTTGCACCAAGTTCAAGCGCGTAAGGGGTAACGATCGGGAATTGAACAAACAAATCTAAAAAACATATGATAATAATGACATATATTAACTTTCTCAAACTAAACCTTCCCTACATTTATATAATAGTTCTATTATATTAAAATAGATGTATAAAGTCATGGTGTGGGGTTGATACTGGTGCACTTCTAAGATATCTTCTGCAAAACTTCTTCTAGTATTTCTATTACTTCAAGGAACTCAACATTTCCAACATATGAATTATCGTTGATGTAATTCACCCAATTTCTTTTTAATTGTGAATCTCTTTTAATATCAGCTGTAATCTCTTTAGATTCTTGTATAAGCATCACAGAGTCTCTTTGCGAAGAGGTATTTTGAATCGCAATTTTAAGAAGATCAAAATTAATAGTCTGCTGGTAAAGCTTATACAATACATATACATCGTAAAAGTCTCTCATTCTTGTTGTTGCGATATTCCTACGTATAATTGTCTCAATTTTTTCTGCTAAAATTGTTTCTATTGGATAAGCCATTATATTAATATAACCGCTATCAAACATTAATGGATATTCATATAATTGTTCTTTAGGAGTGATAAAATCTCCGGTAGTGATATCCAGTTTCATTGGATTATTGATTTTTCCAAGGCGTGCCATGATACTGATACGATAATGTTCATAGTCATCATTTTCTCTGATTTCTGATATACCTTTTAAAGAAAATGTTATTCCATCATCAATATCCTTTTTTAAAATTTCCTTCATCATACTTGTTATGCTATCTTTATTTACGGCCATTCCTTTGATTGTAACGTCCATATCCATAGTTGTTCGACTCTCTATTCCAATTAACGAGGCAATTAGCAGTCCACCTTTTATAATAAAAATATCATGATACCTTGATTTCTCTATTCTTTTTAAAACTCTTTCGAAAAAGTACATCTGAAATACTTCTTGTGGTTTTAAATTCTGTTGTTTTGCGATAGTATTTACAATACTCTTAACCTGAGCGCTCGTTTTCATTGGAGCACCTCTAAGTATTGACGTATTTCGTTTTCTACATTTAATATATCTGCGTATTTTATTAATTCTCTTACATTAATTTGTTTATTCGAAAAGTATTGTTTTATTGCATGAGTGAATATTTGAGGATCAATTTTATCTTTATTCTTTACAACATCACATATTGTGCGCTCAATATTATAAAGAATGATTTCTCCTCCAAAAGGGCTTCTACCTTTCACTTTTCCAAGATCAAGCACATCTTTTTTTACATAATGTACTTTTAGGTTTTCATGTCGCCTTTTTAATCTAGATGCATTATACCCTTGAGGTACAGTAATATGGATGTGTGAAGGAACTCTATCCGATAAATCGTGAAAATATAAAGCCGTATGATAAGAATAAATAACCCGATCACTTGTCTTTTGTAGGAGTACATACTCATCTATAAATTCATCTTTTAGAGCATATATACCATGTGCGATTCTATCAATTTTATTTTCATTTGCTAAATATGATAATTTAAATCGATCAATACCATGTTGTTTTGCTTCTTTAACGTATATGAAGCCATCGTTTTTTGATAGTTGTTCTAATATGTATCTATTTTTGTTCATGATATCCCTCATTTCACATTCGTGCTTTAATTATATGATTTTAAAGTACATTTGTAAATTGATTTATCTCATCACAAAAAATGCTCCTGACTAAATCAGGAGCGTTGTTCGTTATTTATTATTTAAACTTTGGTCATAAGCATCGATGATACCTGCAATAGCACCATCACCTGTGATGTTTGCTGCAGTTCCAAAGCTATCTTGTGCCATATATAATGCAATCATTAACGCGACTGCCGCTTCGTTGAAGCCTAAATGTGATACGAGTATTCCACTGGCTGCCATGACTGCGCCTCCTGGTACACCAGGTGCTGCTACCATCACGACACCAATCAGTAATACGAATCCGAGCATTTTTAACAGACCAGGTGTATCGTATTCTGGTAATACACTCATTACAGCAATAGAACATGATGTAATTGTAATTGCTGAGCCTGATAAGTGAATGTTCGCTCCGAGTGGGATAACAAAATCTGCGATTTTGTCTCGTACTCCCATCTCTTTTGCTTTTGGTAGTGTGACTGAAATTGTCGCTGCACTACTCATTGTACCGAGTGCTGTTACGTATGCTGGGAGCATTGTTTTAATCATCTTAAATGGATTTTTACCAAGTAATGAACCTGCGATTGTATACTGAATTGTAATCCATATCCAGTGGAGTGCAATCGCGATGAGTAATACGACTCCAAATACAGAAAGTGTCTTAAACACTGTACCTGTAGATGCCATTCCAGCAAATACCCCTGCGATGTAGAATGGTAAAATTGTAATGACTACTTTTTCGATTAAAAACTCAACGACCTGTTTACCGTCATGTATCCATTGTTTCATCGTCTCAGCTTTGATGATGTTAATGACGATACCAACTGAAAACGCAAGTACTAGCGCCGTTAGAATATCAAGCGGTGCCGGGATATCAAACTCTAACAGTGGACCGAGCTCTGTTCCTTCCTCTTGAATTTGTCCGCCTTTAGTAACGATTGGCATTAAGAATTTAGCAACGACAAATGCTAAAAGTCCTGCACCAATTGTAGAGATGTATGCAACTCCTATCGTTGCACCGACAACTTTTCCGGCACCTCGTCCAATAGAAGAAACCCCGTCAGCAATAAAGAAAAATATAATTAATGGAATTAAAAAGAATATAAACGATCCGAGTATGCTTTGCATTGTGATGAATAGTCGTGTGACGATTTCCATAATGCTGTGGAACGTTGTGCCATCTGCCGAGAAGTAATAAATTGAACCAACAATAATTCCGGCAATGATTCCTGAAAATAACTTAAGAAGTAATTTCATTTTTTATCCTCCTAATCATTTTAAAATTCTAAAACACCTTTTCGTATGCAACATACCATTCATTTAAATTGTTATGAAGGTTAAGTTTACCTTTGTACTCGTATCCGCGCTTTTCGAATAGTTTTTGCATCGGTAGGTTATTTAGATTGGTGTCCGTATGGACACCGAGATACCCTTCGTTTTTGAAGTATGATTCAACTTCGTCAAATAATTTCGAGGCGATACCTTGCCCTTGTGCTCTTGGGTCGACTGCAGCCCTATGAAAAGCAATACTATCTAATCTTGCAAGCTCCCAAGGAATATCATCGTATTCATACGCATGATGATTATCTGCAACGATAAACCCAAGTACTTTCCCATCTTCTTCATAAATATATAAGTTTTCGTTCTCTATGTCATTTAAAAGCGTGTCACGTGCTGGATAACTTTCGCTCCACTGGTTGTTTCCGCTTTCTTTCATAAGTATAACAACGGCATTTTTTATTGACATTATGTCGTCAATATCAGAATTTTTACCTTTTCTTATCCCCATATTCATCTTCCTTATTAAATTCAGTGCTTTAAAATATTTCTTATACATGATATTATACAGATATATATATCAAGTTTGAAGATAATTTTGAAAAAGGCGGTGCCTAAATGTTTAAGTACGATAAAGACACAAAACCGTACCACATTAAGAATTTTATTTTTTACATTTTTGCTTTTATTGTTTTGGGAGCGATTTACTACTTCGCATTCCTACCACCATTACTTGACGCGACGAGCGGAGAATTCTTTAACGAATTTGGATTTAGACAGTTTGTTGGAAGTATTTTCTTCCTTATCTTATTCGTCTTACCGTTCGCTTTAATTTACGGCGCGTTTTATCATTTTAAAGGCTTTACTGATAAAAATGTAAGAGCACATCAGAAGTAATTATTATTGATTACATAGTAATATCCTCTTAAGTAATAAACTTAAGAGGATATTTTTTATGCTTTATATGCGATATCTTTTCTATAAAAGAAATCTGATGATTCGTATTTCACTTTAGATAGTGTATCATATGCATTTTCTTTAGCTTCTTCGATTGTTTCTCCGCGTCCAATCGCAAGTAATACACGGCCTCCATTTGACTCATATGTGTCACCGTCTAAATGCTTTAGCGCACTGACGTAAATATCAGACATCGTATCTTTTTCGATTATGATCTCTTTTGCTTTCTCATAATCACCTGGATATCCTTCTGAAGCGAGTATGACACCAACCGCATATTCATCTTTAAACGATAATTGAAGGGGCTGTTTATTGTACATACTCTCTAACATTTCAACAAAATCTGTTTCTAATAAGTCGAGAAGAATCTGTGCTTCTGGGTCACCGAATCTTGCGTTATACTCGATTGTTTTAACGCCGTCTTTTGTAATGATGGCACCGAGATAAAGAATCCCGAAATAATTTAATCCTTCATTAACCATTGCATTTACCGTCGGACGTACAATTTTATCTACCGCTTCATCGATTATATTTTGAGAAATATAATCTACAGGCGCATATGCACCCATTCCACCAGTATTTGGTCCTTCATCGTTATCAAATGCACGTTTATGGTCTTGTGCGATAATGTTAAATGGCGTGAACGTATCACCATTTACTAGGACCATTAAACTAAATTCGTCCCCGTCTAAAAATTCCTCAATGACGACTTCGCCGTCCGTTTCCATAAGTTCATCGAGCGCCTTCTTTGCTTCGCTTAAATCTTGAGCGATGATGACACCTTTACCTGCTGCAAGTCCATCTTTTTTAATGACGATTGGAAAATCACCATTTTCTAAGGACGTTGTTGCTTTCGCCTTATCTGTGAACACTTCGTAGCTTGCTGTTGGGACGCTGTATTTTTTCATTAAGTGTTTTGTAAATGATTTCGACGACTCCATTTGTGCTTCATTTTTTCTAGGACCAAATACTTTTAAGTTAAATTTGTCCTCGAGTCTATCTACAATGCCTTCAGATAATGGATCTTCTGGACCAACCACAACCCATTCAACATTATTCTCTTTACAAAACTCACCAATTTGGTCGAACTCAGAAACTGGGATCCCTTCGACAAGAGTCGCTTCCGTCATGCCATCATTCCCAGGTAACGCAAATACTTCATTTACTCTATCTGAGCGATTCAATGCACGCACAATCGCATGCTCTCGCCCACCGCTTCCAATAACTAAAGTATTCATATATTATTCTCTCCTAATGTTTAAAGTGTCTCATACCAGTTGTGACCATCGTCATATCATGTGCGTCACAGTAATCAATCGAATCTTGGTCACGCTTAGATCCACCTGGTTGAATAATTGCGTTGATGCCTGCTTCGTGTGCGACTTGTACAGAGTCTGGCATTGGGAAGAACCCATCACTTGCCATAACAACTGTTCCGTCTAATTCTTTTGTTGCACGTTCAATCGCAATTTTTAACGCACCGACACGGTTCATTTGACCTGCACCGATACCGACTGTACGATGTTCATCAGCAAGTACAATCGCGTTTGATTTTACGTGCTTAACAACTTCTAACGCGAGAGCAAGTGCACGGTATTCACTGTCTGTCGGTTCTTTTTTCGTTACGACTGTTACGTCATCCATATTTAACGGAGCGTTATCTCTATCTTGGATTAAATACCCACCTGATACGCTAACGATTTCTTCATCGCCTGTTTGTTCAGTGAAGTCAATTTCTAATACACGTAAGTTCTTTTTCTCTTGAAGTTTTTCTAATGCCGCTGCAGTGTACTTAGGTGCAATTATCACTTCTAAAAAGATTTTGCTTAATGCTTCTGCTGTTTCTAAATCGACTTCTTTGTTTAACGCAACGATTCCACCGAATATTGACTGTGGATCTGCGTCATAAGCATTTTGAAACGCGTCGTAAATCGTATCGCCAACGCCGACACCACACGGGTTCATATGTTTAACAGCAACTGCTACAGGACCGTTAAATTTACGCGCGAGTAAATACGCACTATCTGCGTCACGGAAGTTGTTGTATGATAGCTCTTTTCCGTTTAAAATCTTTGCATTTAAAATCGTGTTCGGTGCACTTGTCGTACGAATATAACGTGCTTTTTGGTGCGGGTTCTCACCGTAACGAAGTGTTTTTTCAGCTTGACTAAAGAAGTTCGTGATTGCTTGGTCATAATTTGTCGTATGTTTAAATACTTTAACCATTAGCTCTCTTCTAAAATCTTCTGTTAAGTCATCGGTTTGAATTCGGCTAATGACCGCATCGTAATCAGCTGGGTTTACTACTGCGAGTACGTGTTTATAGTTTTTAGCCGCTGCACGTAACATCGTCGGACCACCGATATCGATATTTTCAATCGCATCTTCAATCGTTACGTTTTCATCTTTTACCGTCTCTTCAAACGGATAAAGGTTAACGACAACCATGTCGATTAAATCAATATCTTGCTCTTTTAGTTCATCTAAATGAGACTGTTTACTACGATCTGCAAGTAAACCACCATGTACTGCTGGATGTAATGTCTTCACTCGGCCATCCATAATTTCAGGGAAGTGCGTGAGTTCTGACACACTTTTTACAGGGACGTTCGCGTCTTCTAACGCTTTAAGCGTACCTCCTGTACTAAATAATTCGTAGCCGTTATCTACGAGTTTCTGTCCAAATTCAGTAATTCCTGTCTTATCTGAAACACTGAGTAACGCTCTCATTCTTTTACCTCCAACACTTTTTTAAGCGCGCGAATATATAACTTATATTCGGCTTCGTGAATTTTCTCTTCAAAACTTTCTAACGTATCGTCATCTCTTAAAACTACTGGTTCTTGATCGATAATTTCACCAGTATCGATACCACTGTCGACGTAATGAACCGTAACTCCACTGACTTTTACACCGTAATTATAAGCATCTAATATGCCGTTTTTACCTTTAAAGCTCGGTAATAACGACGGGTGGATGTTAATAATCTTACGGTCGTATCTATCGATAAATTCTGCGGATAAAATTTTCATAAATCCTGCGAGTAATATGTACTCGATATTTTTGTCTTTTAAAATATTTAATATTTCTGCTTCAAACTCTTCTTTAGTTTTACCGCTTCTTTCGACAATTTCATACGGTACATTTAAACGTTTTGCGCGTTCAATTGCTTTTGCGTCTTTATTGTCGACAATTAATACTTTTATAGACAGTGGTAAGTCGCTCGTCGCGATATTTTCAAAGTTACTTCCGCTTCCTGAAGCGAAAACTGCAACATTAACCATGGATTGTAAGTCCTTCTTCATTCACTACTTTACCTAAAACGACTGGACTTTCACCTGACGCTTTTAAGTTTTCAAGTGCTTTGTCTTTATCGTTTTCGTCGACGACAATCATAAAACCTACGCCCATGTTAAAGACGTTATACGCCTCGTCACGGTTAATGTTTCCTTGGTCGATTAACCACTCTAAAATCTCAGGTAGTTTAACGTCTGTCACGTCAACTTCAGCACCGAGCCCTTCTGGTAACGCACGTGGAATGTTTTCATAGAAACCTCCACCTGTAATATGGCTCATCGCTTTAATTTTAACGTCTTCTTGGAGTTTAAGTATTTGTTTGACGTAGATTCGAGTTGGCTCGAGTAGTAAATCGATTAAAGGCGTACCGTTTAACGTATCGTTTACGTCAACGTTGTTATCTTTAATGATTTTACGAACGAGTGAATATCCGTTTGAATGAATACCACTTGAGGGTAACCCGATAATGACGTCTCCAGCATTGACGCTATTAAAATCAACATATTCTGATTTCTCAACTGCACCGACTGCAAATCCTGCGATATCATACGCACCTTCATCGTACATATCACCCATCTCGGCAGTTTCTCCACCGATTAACGCACATCCTGCTTGTTTACATCCTTCACTTACGCCTTTAACGAGATCAGCAACTTGTTCAGGGACTACTTTATTTACAGCAATGTAGTCTAAAAAGAATAGTGGTTCTGCACCTGTCGTTAAAATATCGTTCACGCACATCGCAACTGCGTCAATTCCAATCGTATCGTGGCGATTTGAGTCGATCGCAAGTTGTAACTTCGTACCAACACCATCCGTACCCGATACGAGTACTGGCTCTTTTAAATTTAACTGCGATAAATCAAACGCTGCACCGAAGCCTCCAAGACCTCCGAGTACTTCTTTACGCATAGTTTGTTGTACGTGCACTTTCATTTGTTTAACCGCTTCATACCCTGCTTCAATATCTACGCCAGCTTGTTTATATTGCTCAGACATAATTAAACTCCTTTAGATTTTTGTTCTTTTTCTTGTGGTAATAAATCGTCCACAACTTCAATCGGATAATCTCCTGTAAAGCATGCGTCACACTCACCTCTAGAACCGAATTGTCTATAGACGTCATGCATACTTTCGACAGATAAATACGTGAGAGAATCTGCATCAATTTCTTCACAAATTTCTTCAACAGACTTTCTTGAAGCGATAATCTCTGCATGAGTTGAGACGTCGATACCGTAATAGCACGGATCTTTTAACGGCGGCGACGAGACACCCATGTGCACTTCTGTTGCGCCTGCTTTTCTCAGTGCGCGAACGATATACTTACTCGTCGTCCCTCTCACTATTGAATCATCGATGACGATGACTCGTTTCCCTTCAACGATATCTCTCACCGGAGATAACTTCATACGTACTGCACGTTCTCTAGCTTCTTGACCTGGTGTAATAAACGTACGTCCGACATATCTATTTTTAAGTAGTCCAGCCTCTTGTTTAATACCAGATTCTGATGAAAAACCTCTCGCTGCAGCGAGACTTGAATCGGGCACCCCGATAACGAGATCTGCTTCATGTTTAAACTCTTTCGCAAGTGCAGCTCCGAGCGCTTTACGAATACGGTATGTGGACTGATGACGAAACTCTGAGTCTGCGCGCGCAAAATAAATATATTCCATCGAACATAAATTTGGACGCTCGACATAAGAGTACTTATCAAAGTCGATACCGTCGTCAGTAATCGTTATAAATTCACCTGGTTCAATATCACGGACATACTCCGCACCGATTGCAGTAAATGCACACGTTTCACTCGCGACACACCACGCATCGTCAATTCGTCCGAGCATTAACGGACGAACACCGTGGTTATCCATTGCAATCGTTAAACTATTTTCTTGTAGTAGTAAAAATACAAAAGCACCTTTGACTTGTCTAAGTGCACTTTTAATTCTATCTTTATTAGTTCTTGCTTTAGATCGTTTTAAAAGATGCGCCATCACTTCGACGTCTGTCGTCGTTTGAAAGATTGACCCTTCAGATTCTAAAGCTTTTCGTAATTGTATCGCGTTCGTTAAGTTACCGTTATGACATATACCTAAGTCACCAGAATAACTTTTTAGTAATATCGGTTGGACGTTTGCGAGTTCAGACGAAGTTTTTGTCGCATAACGGACGTGTCCAATCGCATTTTTAAACGGCTTTAATGACTCGAGCTGTTCTTTAGATATCGCGTCATTTAAAAGGCCCATACCGCGCGCACCAAATAAGTAGTCCTCATTTGATGCGACGATACCTGCACCGTTTTGTCCTCGATGTTGTAAACTATGGAGCGCGATATATGTGAGTTCTGATGCATTTTCATGACCCCATATACCAAACACGCTAAATTCCTCCTCCAGTTATTCTTAATTTAAGCGACTTGTAATTGCTGTTTCATATAGTTCTTTTACTTCTGACATCGGTAAGTCTAATTCAAAGCCTTCGGCTTTCACTTTAAAGTTTTCACCTGTCACTGTACCGATTTCTACAGCGTCTTTAATATTTAATCCTTTTTTACCAACTACGATATACGTACCTGCTGTTTCACTGAATAATAGATCACCACGAACGTCTAATTGAACGTCTGCCCCTAAGTCATAGTGCGATAGGAGTTGTGCAAGTTTGATAATGAAACCACCACGACCGATCGGTGCGATTTTTTCTAAATCACCATCTAATAATAGTTGTCTTAACTCCATACCACGTGCGTATTCTTTATCTAAATCAACCGTACGTTCTGTATGACGCACTGTGTTGTCGACGAGTTTTTCGATTTGGCTTCCACTAAATTCAGGTGTTAACTCTCCAACGACGTAAATGCTGTCGCCTTCTTTTACAAATCGCTCAGTTAAATACGTCACGTCTTCAATTAAACCGACCATACCGATAATTGGTGTCGGTAATACTGGGCCGTCTTTTGTCTCGTTATATAACGAAACGTTTCCTGAAATTACTGGTGTATTTACAGCAACTGATGCTTCAGCCATACCTTTAGTTGACTGTTTAATAATTTCATACATTTCTTTATTTTCAGGGTTACCGTAGTTCAGGCCGTCCGTCATCGCAATTGGTAACGCACCTGTTGCAAGTGTCGTTCTAAACGCGTGTAATACTGTCTCTTTCCCACCGTTATATGGATCTGCTTCAACGTAACGTCCTTTACCGTCAATCGCTACAGCAATCGCTTTATTGCTGTCTCCAATACGGACAATTCCTGCACCAAATCCAGAACCTTGTAGCGTATCTTCTTTACGATCGAATTTGTTGTAAATGTATGACTTATCTCCAAGTGTTGGATGGTGAATGAGTTGTTTAAAGACGTCGACTAAATCTTCGTTACTATAGTCTACTCTACTTTCATCTAATTCTCTTTCTTTACCTTCTAAAATAACTTCTGGTGCGTTTTCTAAATGTTCTGTTGGAAGGTCTGCATACTTTTCACCTTCGTAATATAAAACGAGTGATTCACCTTCAGTAACTTCACCGATCACTGCAGCTGGTAAGTCATGTTTCTCGAAAATTTTAAGAAATTCTTCTTCTGAACCATCTTCTACGACGAGAAGCATTCTCTCTTGTGTTTCAGATAACATCATTTCAAATGGTGAAATTGTATCGTCAGATACAGGTACTTTATCTAAATGCATTTCAATACCGTATCCACCTTTAGCTGCCATTTCTGCTGAAGATGAAGTAAGACCCGCTGCACCCATATCTTGAATACCGACGAGCTTATCATGTTTGATTGCTTCTAGTGTTGCGTGCATTAAACGTTTACCGATTTCAGGATATCCTTCTTGAGTATCTGGAATTTCTACTTTACGGTCCTCACCTAACTCTTCACTTGAGAATGATGCACCTAAAATGCCGTCTTTACCTGTTTCAAGACCTGCATAAACGACTTTGTTCCCGACACCTTGTGCGAGTCCTTTTTGAATATCATCATGATTAATTAAACCGACCGCCATCGCGTTAACGAGTGGACGTCCTTGGAAACGTTCATCGAATTCTACCTCTCCAGTTACAGCGCTAATTTCCATCGTATTACCATAGAATTGTAAACCGTCTGTTGCTTCTTTTAATAACCACTTACTGTTATCGTTATCTAGTTCACCAAATCTAAGAGAGTTTACGAGCGCAATTGGCGTTGAACCGATCGATACGATGTCACGTAAAATTCCTCCAATACCAGTCGCAGCGCCATGGAACGGCGCAACCGCTGACGGAGAGTTATGAGATTCCACTTTAAATACGACCGCTTCATTATCTCCAATATCAACAACACCTGCACCTTCACCAGGTCCCATTAATACACGTTCACCTTTAGAATTAAACTGACGTAAAAATGTTTTAGATGTTTTATAGCTACAATGTTCACTCCACATTGATGCGAAGATTCCAGTTTCAGTATAGTTCGGTTTTCTTCCGAGTAACTCAACTACCTTTTTATATTCGTCTTCACGTAGCCCCATTTGTGTGTAAAGTTTTTCTTCTTCAATTTGGTTTGCAGTAGGTTCATTAAATTTAGTCATTATTTTCCTCCAACGTTTTAATTTCTTATTTTAGAAATGTTGTTTAATATCGTTTAATGTCGTTTCGATTTCATCTGTGAGTATTGTGACGTGGCCCATTTTACGTTCAGGTTTACGGTCTGATTTTCCATATAAGTGAACGTTCCAGTCTGAGTGTTTATATAGTTCATCTTCTAAGCGATCTAAATCTTGTCCGAGTAAGTTCATCATAATCGCTGGCTGATGCTGATAAACTTCTGGTAATGGTAAATCACATACCGCTAATATATGTGCGTCAAACTGACTGATGTTACACGCTTCAATCGTATAATGTGCTGAGTTGTGAGGTCTTGGTGCGATTTCATTGACGTAGACGTTGTTGTCTTTGTCCACGAAAAATTCTACTGTAAAGACTCCGACGAATAGTAACTCTTCCATAATGAGTTCAACTTGTCGCTTAGCCTCTTCAAATACGTCAATTCTTGACGGTGCAATCGTACGATATAGAATTTGATTGCGATGTAAGTTTTCTTGAAGTGGGAAGACGACTGTTTCACCACTTGCGCTTCTTGCTACTGTTAAAGACACTTCTCGTTCTAGGTCGATATATTTTTCTGTAACGAGTTCAACGTCTCCAAATGGCACGTCTTTAATATCTTTTTCTGACTCAATTAAATATTGCCCTTTACCATCATAACCACCTGTTGCAGTTTTTACGATCACAGGGTAATCATGTTTTTCGATAAACTGCTGCAATTCTTCTTTTGTATTCGTCTTTTGATACGGTACGACTGTCGCTCCTGATTTTTGAATTGCTGCTTTTTCAGTTTCTCTGTCTTGAAGGGTGAGTACTGTCTCTGCACCTTGAGGAACATAGTGATGTTCGACTAAATCTCTCAGTAAATGTGCATCGATGTTTTCAAATTCATACGTTAGAACATCTGACATTTCTGCAAGTTGTTTAAGCGCACTTTCATCACTAAAGTCCGAATGAATAAATTCGTGACACGTCGCACGAGCAGGGGCATCTTCAGATGGATCTAAAATCGCAACTTTATAACCCATTCGAAGGGCACTTTGTGCGAGCATTTTACCGAGCTGTCCACCACCGATAATCCCGATTGTTTTCATTGGTAATATCGTCTTACTTGAGGTCATTTTGCATATCCTCCACTTTTTTTTCTAATGATTTTGTGTATGCTTCTAATTTGTCATAGACTGATTCGTCTTCTATCGCGATCATTTTCGCCGCATAAATTCCAGCATTCGTCGCTCCAGCTTCACCAATTGCCATCGTCGCCACTGGTACGCCACCTGGCATTTGAACGATAGAATATAACGAATCGATACCGCTTAACGCTTTCGTTTGTATTGGTACACCGATGACTGGTACGTTCGTCATCGAAGCGATCATCCCTGGTAAGTGCGCCGCACCACCGGCACCTGCGATGATTACTTTCGTTCCTTTTTCTTTTGCATTTGTAGCAAATTCATACATATTTTTAGGCGTACGATGCGCACTTACGACTTCGACATTTGTTTCAATCCCGAAATAGTCGAGCATGTCTTTTGCTTTTTTCATCGTTGGCCAATCAGAAGAACTACCCATTACGATACTAACTACCAAAATACTCACTCCGTTTTTTAAGAATTCATTAATAATATACCACATAAAACATCGACAAAAAACCGAAAATACGAACGTTTTTTATTTTTTAAAAGCGAATGTTTGTGTTTTAACGAAAACAAACATAAAAAAGGGCGATTTAAATTATAAATCGCCCTTTTTTATATCATCTAATGTTTTTTCAATTGCATAAATATATAAATCTACTTCAGCTGCTCCGTTCATTTTAAAGCGCTCGTTAAAAATAAAGTGTGGCACACTTTGAACGCCGAGAATTTTCCCGTAATTAAAGTCCTCGAGTACAAGTTCAGCAAATTCTGATTCATCTTCAATCACTTCTTTTGCGCGTGCTGTATCGAGTTCTACCGCTTCAGCAACTGATAAAAGCACATCTTTATCAGCAACATTTTCGTTCAACTTAAAATTACGGTAGTATAATTCGTCTAACATTTCACTACCTTTTCCTTCTTGAATAGCAAACTTTAATAAACGATGCGCATCACGTGTATTTGATGGCACAACGTTTTCTAAATTCAATTCAATACCTTCTGCTTTTGCAGACTCGATTAAAATACGGTATTGTCTCTTAATTTCTTCTTCAGACACACCGGTTCTTTCTGATAATGACGTAATCAACGTTTCCTCTGGATATTTTGGTGCTTCATAGTTGAGTTCAAAGCTTTTATATTCAATGTCAAAGTCGACTTCGTCAAATTCCTTTAACGCTTCTTCAAATTTCTTTTTAGCGATATAGCAATACGGACATGCGATATCTAAATATATTTTAATATTCATACAGCTCATCCTAATTTCAAATAGTCGTACTTTTATTTTACCAAATATTATACTTTTTTGAACAGTATCATGCGAAAACAGACCGTTTCTGCTATAATATTTAATGCATGATTATCTATCGGGTATAACTTGCAATTATATGTATGATAGGAGAAAACAAAATGAAATATCGAGTATTACTGTATTACCACTACGTTACGATTGAAGATCCAGTAGAATTTGCTGATGAGCATCTTCAGTTTTGTAAAGACCTCGGTCTTAAAGGCCGTATTTTAGTTGCGAACGAAGGGATTAACGGTACAGTGTCTGGTGATTACGAACAGACTGAAAAGTACATCGAGTACATGAACAATCACCCACTCTTTAAAGGAATGCCGTTTAAAATTGACGAAGCTGATACACACGCATTTAAGAAAATGCATTGCCGTCCACGTCCTGAACTCGTGAACTTAAGTTTAGAAGATGACATTAACCCACACGAAATTACAGGTGACTATTTATCACCTGAAGAGTGGATGGAAGCCATTCAAGATGAAAACACTGTAGTATTAGATGTAAGAAATGACTACGAATATGACGTTGGACACTTCCGCGGTGCAATTAAACCTGAAGTTTCAACATTTAGAGATACACCGGAATGGGTGAGACAAAACAAAGACCTATTTGAAGGTAAACGTGTCTTAACATATTGTACAGGTGGAATTCGTTGTGAGAAATTCTCTGGCTGGTTAAAACGTGAAGGTATTGGAGAAAACGTCGGACAACTTCACGGCGGTATCGCAACTTACGCTAAAGACGAAAATACAAAAGGTCAACTATGGGACGGTCAAATGTACGTATTTGATGAACGCCTAACAGTACCGATTAACCAAGTCGACCCAACAGTTATCGGTGTAGATCATTATGACGGCACACCATGTGAACGCTACGTCAACTGTGCGAACCCAGAGTGTAACGCACAAATTTTATGTAGCGAAGAAAACCAACACAATCATTTAGGCGCTTGCTCAATGAAATGTGCAAAGCACCCTAGAAACAGATATATTACGGTTCATAACATTCCACAAGAAGAAGTCGAAGAACGCCTTGAAGCAATGCGTAATAGTGACTTTGCTAAAACTGAAATGATCGGACCACGCGCATAATAAAAACACGTCACAATTGTGACGTGTTTTTTAGTATCTATAATACCCGTCCACTTTACCATGGACATATGATACTGCACGTAGTCCGACACCTTCGTCTGGATTTAATGCGTCGACCATCATTCCATCTCCAACATATACACCAACGTGTGCAAAGTCGTTAAAGAACACTAAGTCTCCTGGTTCAGGGTTTTCTACTCGTGTACCTTCTCTCACTTGATCATATGTTGTTCTAGAGATGTTAATCCCTTTAAATTCTCTTAAAAACTGCTGTGTAAACGCAGAACAATCAACTTCTGTATTAGAGTTCCCACCCCATACATATCGTTTCCCTACAGCTAGTTGTAACGCAAAATCCGCAGCGTCAGTATCAGGTTGTACAAAATGTTCATCTACAAACTTTCCATATGTATACGTTATAGAATCATTTTCCTCTTCTTCTTCAGAGAATGGTTGACTCGGCTGTAACATTAACGCATGCGCTTCGTTTGATAATACAAAGCACGCACATGCTGATAAAACAAAAGAAAGTATTAGCTTCTTCATATAATCCTCCTCTTCTAAAGAATAGAAGAACGAGCTTTCGCTCGTTCTTACTATTGTTCTACAACTACATATGCGCTAAACTCTTTAGTTTTCAACTCAAGTTGTCCAGATTTTTTATTAAATAATCCATTACCTTTGAATTGTTCACCAGAGTTAACATTTAACACATTAACTTTTTGTTTTGGCGACTCTAGAAGTACGACAAAGTTTGAATTTAACTGAGATACTTCTTCTGCGGCACCATTTGATTCAACGATAAGTTTTACATTAAGTTGATCTGATAATCCATCTGATTCAAATTTTTCGAGAACAACATATACGTTGTCATAGCCATTTAATTCTTTGAAGTTATCTACGTTAAACTTAACGCCGTAACCACCTAAATCAAATGTTAACGATTTGTTCTTTTTAAGTTTTGAAAGTGTGTTTAGTGCATTATTATCTAACTCAACAGCTACGCTGTTGTATTCAGAAAAATCAGCGACAACATCACTTCTACCATTTACGAATAAGCCGTCATAGTTGTTTGGATCGAATGAAACAACTTCTCCTTCAAACTCTCCTTCGTCATCACCTGGCTCTGGTTCTGGCTCAGGATCTGGCTCTGGTGCTGGTTCGTTTGGTAATTCGTGATGTCCTTCTTTTACATCATTTTCAGCAGGGTTTACAGTGTACTCATATGTCTTACTGTTACCAGCTGCATCCGCAAAGTCGATAGTTAAGTGGTAAGCAGTATCGAACTTCTGATCGAAGTTGAACTTACCTTCTTTAGTGAATTGTCCGTTACCAGTTAACTCTTCTTCACCATTACTTAATTTCACTTTACCTTTAACGAATAAGTTCGGATCGTAATCTAATCCATAAAGCTCTTTAAGTTTTGGTAATGCGTTGATATAAAGATCGTCTACAGTAATATCTAAGTTGCCATCTACAACTTTTGCTTCTGTAATTTCAGTCGCTTTACGTTTAACGAATAATGGACCGTCGAACTCAGAGTTTAATTGAGATTGTCCATCAATTGATAGAACATCTACTGTGTATACACCGTCATCAATTTTACCAGGTACACGTTTTTCATCTACGATATTGTACATATCACCTGTAATCGGTAATTGATTTTTTAATTCTGGTAAGAATAAGAAATCAATCGTACCTTCATACCCATCGTTATCTGGACCAGATTTAGGGTCGAGTAAGTTAAAGTATGAAACAAGTGCATAGCTTTGTGGTTGACCAAACTCGAGGTCGAGTACAGTTTCATCTTGTACGCCGTCATCGTTTGGTGAAATGTGTAAGTCTTGTAATTCAACTTTCTTAATGCTTTCGCCACCTGCATCATCACCGATTAAAGCAGCAAATGGAACGCTGTAATCACCGTGGTCACTCTTCACGTGAATGTAACCTTGGACTTCTGTTCCGTCTGGTGTGTCTTCAGGAGCATCAATCGTAAACTCTACAGACGCGTTGTCTGCTGTTGATACTGATGTTTCGCTCGCTTGAAGGTTAATTCCAACATCTGATAACATCTCAATTTCGATGTTGTAGTTTACAGATGAACCACTATTATTCTCGATGAATAATTCTTTAGTTTTTGATTCACCACTTTGCATTTTTCCAAATGACATTGTACCACGTGTATGCTCATGAACTGTTCCGTCCATTTCTGTTTCATGATTCACTTTAAGTAGTGAGTCAGTCGTTGCAGCTGCATACGGCTGTACAAGTCCAGCACCTTGATCGAATACATCAAATGTAGATGTGTCGAGTAATTTCGCTGTGTTTGAAAGTGCAGATTTCACGTCAAACGGCGTGTAATCAGGGTTTAACTCTAAGATTAACGCTGCAATACCTGCAACATGTGGAGTTGCCATAGAAGTCCCTGTGTACTCTGCGAATGCATACGTGTAATCCATATTTTCATCGAATGCTTTAAACACTGGTACTGTAGATAAGATGTTTGTACCTGGTGCTGAAACATCCGGCTTAATGTCAAAGTTTGGTTTCGACGGACCTCTAGAAGATGAATCGTTCATTTCGTCTCCGCCTGATACTTCATCTTTAAATGAGTTGAACGTCACTTTACCTTCTTTGTTTTTGTCGATTGCTTCTTTGAACTCTTTACCGTCAGTGTAGCCAACATCTAATGTCGGTACGTAGTGGAATGATTTACCTAAGAATAATCCTGTTGGACCAGGTGCGCCGCTTCCACTTTCAGAGTTATAAATAATAACTCCTTTTGCACCTTGCTCTTTAGCGTTTTGAATTTTTTCAACAAATGGAATATCTCCACGTTGAATGAGTGCAACTTTATCTTTTACATCAAGACCTTTAAAGTCTTCTACTTTACCAACATTCGGTACTGCAACTACTTCTTCAGTATCACTTAGTTGGTCTGCTGGATTTTCATTCATTGTGTATGTCATAAAGAGTACGTCTTTTAACTCTTTTTTATAGTCTCCAGATTCTAACGTAACATTTGCGTAGTATTTTAACTCAGGTAGTGTCGTGTTACCTACACCGATACCAATCGCACCTGAAGCTGGACCACCAACTGTAGAACGATTAGGGCCTGAGTTACCTGTCGCTGATACTGCAACTGTACCAAGTAACATCGCGTTGTTTACAGCAAATGAGTTTGCTTGTGCTTCTTCTGGTGAGCCGTTACCGAGTGATAAGTTAATAACGTCCATGCCGTCTTTAACTGCGTCTTCAATACCACTTACAATCCAGTTCGTATATCCGCTACCATATGCTCCAAGCACGCGGTATGCATATAATTGAACGTTCGGCGCAACACCAACAACACCGTATTCGTTGTTACCTTGTGCTGCAATTGTCCCCGCTACGTGTGTACCGTGAGTTGTCCAGTACTCACTTCCGTTTCTTTCTTCTGGAACATTGTCTGGACGCTCTGCCGGATTAGTTTCATACGGATCATCTGCTGCACGTGGTGATTTGTATTCATTACCTTCTACGTAGTTACGTCCACCTTTATAAACATCTTTTAAGTCTGGGTGGTTGTAGTCAATTCCAGTGTCGAGTACTCCGACTTTAACGCCGTTACCTTTTTCACCAATTTCCCAAACCTTTTCGATTTCAAGGTGTTTTAAAGCAGGTATTAGGTTAGATGAAACATCATCTTCACCTTTTGCTACTTCAGCTGATTCTGGAGTATGTACTTTCGTAATTTCAGGGTCTAAAGTTACAACAGTATCTTTTTCAACAAATGCAACATCTTTAAGCTCTAAAAGCTTATCTAAGTCTTTTGCATCAACTGTTAATGCCTCAGCATTTAAGACTACGTCGTATTTCTTCTTCTCCTTAACTTTTATCTTCTTAAACTTTCTTTCTTTTTGAACACGTAATCGCTCTTTTGCGATATCGTTTTTAATCTTCTTTTCGTCTGCTGCTGTAAAGTTTTTGCCTTGCGCATTCGCGATACCTTTCGCTAACCCTACAGACGGCGTACGGTAGTGGACAATTACATCTACTTGCCCTGTCTCTCCTTCTAAGTTTTCAGAGATTGTTGCTGGACCATTAATAAGTTCTAATTGTTCAGCAATTGCTCGCTGTTGTTCAAGTTGTTCTTTTGTCAGTTTAACATCGTGCTTTAATCCTTCTACTCTAAGCGTACTGTCTAAATCAAAATCATTTTCAGCCGCATTAGCGAGTGGCGAGAACGAGGTTAAAACAATTAGAACGATCGAGAACAGTAAAAACAAACGTCTAAGTTGCTCTACCATATACAAGCCTCCTAAAAATTTTAATATCGAATTCTGAAAATTTGATATTTACAGTTATGTTAACGCTTTAGTAAAATTAATGCAATACAATTTATAAAAACTATTTTAAAATCCGAAATAAAAAACGCACATCGAGTTGATGTGCGTTTTATATGAATGAAATTTTTATAATCCCATTTCTTCTTCGACTATTTGAGCAATTTTTTCTGCATAAGATTTCGCTTGTTCTTCTGTCTCAGCTTCTACCATTACACGTACGAGTGGCTCTGTTCCGGATGCACGAACTAAAATTCGTCCATTGCCTGCCATTTCTTCTTCGACAGATTGTATAACTGATTTTACTTTTTCGTTATCAGTGACATGATATTTGTCCTCAACTTTTACGTTCACAAGTTCTTGAGGGAATTTCACCATTTCACCATGTAATTCACTTAGTGTCTTACCACTTTTCTTAATGATGTGTGCGAGTTGTACACCTGTTAATAACCCGTCACCTGTCGTATTATGGTCGAGCATAATAATGTGACCAGATTGCTCTCCACCTAAGTTATAGTTGTGTGTTTTCATTTCTTCAACTACGTAACGATCTCCAACTTTTGTTTTGTCGCTTTTAATATTTAACTTTTCAAGTGCTTGATAAAACCCTAAGTTACTCATTACTGTACTTACGACCATGTCGTCATTTAAAAGACCATTTTCTTTTAAGTCCTTTGCTAAGATGTACATGATTTTATCTCCGTCGACGAGCTGTCCTTTCTCGTCAACCGCAATGATACGATCGCCATCTCCATCGAACGCAAGACCAAAGTCAGCACCGAGTTCGACGACTTTTTCTTGTAATTTCTCTGGATGTGTTGAACCGAATCCAGCGTTAATGTTTGTACCATCTGGATTACAGCCAATCGTATCAACGTCCGCTTCTAAGTCACCGAATAAGTACGGAGCAAGTGAATACGTCGCACCATGTGCACCGTCAAGGACGATATGTTGATCGAGTAGATCTCCGTCAATTGTCGCTTTTAAATGACTTAAATATTTTTGACCACCTTCGAAAAAGTCTGTTATAAATCCAACATCGACACCTGTCGGACGTGGCAATTCAGCATCTTCTTCTAACATACTTTCAATTTTTGCTTCTGTCTCGTCATCGAGTTTAAATCCGTCGTTTTGGAAGAACTTAATACCGTTATCCTCCACTGGGTTATGTGATGCAGAAATCATCACACCGAGGTCCGCTTCCATATCTTTTGTTAAATATGCAACACCTGGTGTTGAAATAACCCCAAGTCGAATGACTTCTGCTCCGATTGATAATAATCCAGCAATGAGTGCAGATTCTAACATCTCTCCAGAAATACGTGTATCTCTTCCGATCAGAACGCGCGGTCTTTCTTCTTTACTATTTTCAAGTAAAACACTGCCTCCAACACGTCCAAGTTTAAATGCGAGTTCTGGTGTTAAAAAGTCATTTGCTACTCCTCTAACACCGTCTGTTCCAAAATATTTACCCATAATTAACTCCTATTTCTTACTTATTTTGACTTCAGCTTTTACGTTCGCTGGTTCAGTTTTTTGTATATTACTTGGTAGTGATAGTGATACATTAAAACTACCAGATTGATCGATATCTTCTAAATTAATTTCCGCTTCGACTCCGACGATTTCATCGAGCATATCTTGTGGTCCGTATATTGTTATCGTCTCATTTTCTAATGAGATACCATCGAGTTGGTATCCACTTTTTAAACTACCGACGACATTTAAATAGACCGGCACTTCTTTACTATTTTCTTTCACTTTAATATCTACTGCAACTTTCTGCGGCTCGATTACGACATCTAATTTGTTATAAACGCCGTCAAAGACACTCACTTCCGCACTTTCTCTAATCGCATCAGTAATCTTCTCAGTGCCAGAAATCATTGCACGAACATACTGTATACGTGCCATATCATCTTCTCCACCTCTAACAGTGACGACTTCTGGGTCTGTCGTAATAGACTCGATTGTATAGTTAGATGATAAACGACTTTCATTTACTTCCGCCTGAACTTCAAATGTTTGTTCGACTAAGTTTTGAATCGATACCATAGTCTTTTTCGGTAAAACTGTTGCTGTGACGTCTTCAGGTATTCCTTCTACTTCATACGTCACTTCAAACTCACCAAGCTCATAATTTCGTAAATCTAATATGACGTTAAAGTTATCTGTCGCTTGAATTTGCTTTAACTTTGATGGTGTTCCTGAGAAGTTCACTTGGACTGTTTTTTGTGCCCCTGTCACGTAGTACTCTTCTTCATCATACTTTAATTCAACAGGTACATTTTCAATCGTAATCGTATTATTACCACCACTTTGTCCAAACAGATTAAAATCTTCAAATATCTTATTGGCACTCGCAACCATGAATAACGCGAGTATCAGTGATACGAAAAGTATACCCGGTTTACTTTCTAGCAAATAGACCACCTCCGTCTTTCTTTACGGATGTCATTATCCAGTACTTCTTTAATTCTTCATCGAGTTCGTCTATCGAAATATTTTTTCTTAAACGGCTGTCAATAGTCGTAGAAACGTCACCAGTCTCTTCAGAAATGACGATTGTAAATGCATCTGTAACTTCTGAAATACCGACAGCTGCTCGGTGTCTAGTCCCAAGTTCTTTGCCGATTTTATTACTCTCTGATAGCGGTAGATAACTCCCTGCTGTAATGATTTTATCGTCTCGTACAATCATCGCACCGTCGTGGAGTGGCGTATTCGGTACGAAAACGTTAATTAGTAATCCAGCAGTTAAATCTGCATTCATCGGCGTTCCTGTTTCGATATAGTCTTTTAATCCAGTTTCACGTTCAAACACAATTAAAGCCCCGATTCTACGTTTGGCCATATATTTCACAGCAGTAATCATTTCTTCACGATACTTCTCTAATTCGTCTTCACGATTTGTCGTCGACTTTTTAAAGATCTTTCCTCGTCCGAGTTGTTCTAACGCTCGTCTTACCTCAGGCTGGAATATTACAATTACTGCTAAGAATCCCCATTGAAGTACAAGGTCAAATATTTGTGTCGTCGTCGTCAGTTCAAGGAAGTTACTCACTGCTCGACCGATGATTATGAAAAATATACCTTTGATTAACTGGATTGCTTTTGTCCCTTTAATCACATTAATTAGTTGATAAAATACAAACCATACAATTAATAAGTCGACAATACTTGTAATTAAATGGAGTGTTGGTGTTTCTTCAAATAGTTTTCCTATAAGCATGTCGTTTCTTTTCCTCTCTAGATAATAGATTTGAATCGCTCGTCGAGTTCGTCTATTATCTCATTCAATGCATTGAATTCACGCGTGAATTCAATCGTTCCATATATATCAAGCGCAGACTTAACGTCCCCTTTCGCAAGAAGTGAATATGAATACAATACTTTATCGTACACATTAGTTTTGTGTGCTGTAATTAGTTCTAGTGTATCAAATTTTTTCTCATGATACAGGCAAATACCCTTCATATAACGTACGTCGTCCTCTTTATAAGTGATATTCACTTGACGAGATAGATATTCCATTCTATTGATAATTCTAAGTACTGTATAGTACTGCTTTTTATCGAAATAAATATTCGCCATTAAAAATAAGTTTTGAATCGATTCTAGTTGAAACTGATTCGTATATGACATTTCAACGAGTGCACGTTCTAAAACGTCGAGTGCTTCATCATAATCATTATTTTTAACATAGTAGCGACTGATCACATTCGTATAACGAATAAAATAATCGTTCACAGGCATTTTTAACAGTATATCTGCTGCATCGTCTAGATATCGTTTACATAACTTGTATTGAGATCGATTTAAATAATATTCTCCATATATTAAATAGATTCTCGCTAGATCTAACTTTTTAATATCTTCTTTTTCTTCATAGTGGTTGTCGATAAATTGTTCAATGACGTCAAATTCTTCATTTTGAATTTTATTTTCATAAAAAATTATCTCACGACTCATATCGATATCGCTGTATTGATAGTTCTTACTTTCAACCATCAAGTCATTCACATTTACACCAAGTCGTTCACTTAACTTAACAAGCACGTTATTCGATGGCTGAACCGATCCTTTTTCAATTAAACTTAAATACGTTCTCGATACGATGCCCTCAGACAATTCTTCTTGAGTTAGTTTTTGATTGTTCCTTAATTCTTTAATTCTATTACCAATCATATGTACACCTCACGTTTCACTCTTTTAGAGTATGAACGTTTTTATAACAAAATGCAACAATGTTTAATAAACGTTAAAAAAGCTAGTGCAATTGCACTAGCTTACTTTGTACGTTTACCGAATAAATATTCTGTTACGTGTACAGCTGTTTCTGCTGTTTTATTTTCCTCATCGAGTAAAGGATTCACTTCTACTAAATCCATTGAAGTGAGTTTGTTTGTTTTACTTAATTCTTCCATAAACATGATGACTTCAGAAGTAAAGAGTCCTCCTGGTACTTTAGTACCTGTACCTTTTACTTCCATCGGGTCAATTGAGTCTACGTCAAATGATAAATGTAAACCATCTGTATGCTTTAAATGCTTTAAAGTACGGTTTAAAATCTCATTTAAACCAAGTATTCTTACGTCACTCATAGAGAACGTTAAAATATTCTTTTCTTTAATTAGTTCTTTTTCTCCATCGTCTAAATCTCTAACTCCGATTAAGACGACGTTTTCAAATTTAAGTTTTGCATTAAAGCCGTTCACCGACGTTAACTTATCATTACCTACACCTAATAATTCTGCTAAAATCATACCGTGAATATTACCACTCGGAGATGTTTCTGCTGTATTTAAATCACCGTGTGCATCAAACCAAATGACGCCTAAGTTGTCATAGTGAGGTGCAATTCCTGATAAACTACCAAGCGCAAGCGAGTGATCCCCACCGATAGTTAAAGGGAATTTATTGTTTTCTACACTTGATGATGTTGCTTTAGCGAGCGCTTCAGAGTAGTCTCTTACTTCATCTAAATTTTTAAGATCATCTGTTACTTTAATATTTTGTTTAGTAAAATTATGAGGATAGTTACCGATAATATTTCCAACATCAGTAACAGTATGTCCATTTTGTTCAAGCATTTCTACAATGCCCGCGATTCTTAAAGCATCTGGTCCAAAAGTCACTCCAGGTTTACCTTGCCCAAATGCTGTTGTTGCTCCAATTAAGTCAATCTCAAATGACATATTAAAACCCACCTTTATGTATTATATATATAGTTTATATGAGGTGAGATGGATAAACAATATGTAAATTAAAACGTTTTCATGTATATATTATGCATAAAAAAAGCACTAGCTATTGCTAGTGCTATTAGTGAGCCGTACAGGAATCGAACCTGTGACCCTCTGATTAAAAGTCAGATGCTCTACCGACTGAGCTAACGGCTC